>JAKSBM010000178.1 GCA_022361135.1 Desulfobacterales bacterium
ACTTTGGCGGAAGCACTGTTATCCATCGCACAGCAGCCCTCTTCGGTTACGACCTCTATGTGGAGATCAATCACCTGGCCGCTGCGGTATTCACCCTGGGGGCGGTATACGGAGCCTATGCCACCGACGTCTTTCGGGTTTCCATCCTGGCTGTGGCCCAGGGGGAATTGGAGGCGGCCCGGGCCATCGGCATGGGTCCCTTTAAGGTCTTTTACCGCATCCTCTTTCCCCAGATCTGGCGCTATGCCCTGCCCGGCCTGGGCAACCTTTTCATGATCCTGCAAAAGGATACGGCCCTGGTTTCCGTCATCGGCCTCAATGAACTCATGCGCAACGCCGCAGCCGCCGTGGCCAGTACCCGGAAACCCTTCACCTTTTACATTACCGCCTCCCTGATCTACCTGGGGATTACCACCATAACAACCGTGGCCCTCCACTACATGGAAAAACGGGCCAACCGCGGTGTGGGGATGGTCAACTAATGGATTACGAACTCATGCAGGAATGCCTGCCCCAACTCTTGGACGGTACCCTCATCACCCTGAAACTGGTCTTTGTCACCATGATTGCCGGGGCCGTCCTGGCCATTCCCCTGGCCCTGGCCCGGAATGCTAAATCCAGACTCCTCTCCTGGCCCGCCTTCATCTACATTTATTTTTTCCGGGGCACCCCGTTATTGGTCCAACTCTTCATCATCTATTACGGATTTTCCCAATTTGAAGGACTTCGAAACTCCCCTTTGTGGGCCTTTTTCGGGGACTCCTATTGGTGCTCGGTTTTGGCCTTTACCCTGAATACCACCGCCTATGTGGGGGAAATTTTCCGGGGGGCCATCAAATCCGTGCACAGGGGACAGATCGAGGCGGCCATTTCCATCGGCATGTCCCGGTTCCAGATTTATAAACGAATCATCACCCCCCAGGCCGCAGCCATTGCCCTGCCCGGCTACTCCAATGAATTGGTGCTCTCCATGAAGGGGACCTCCCTGGCCTCCACCGTGGCCCTGCTGGAGATCACCGGCATCACCCGGAATCTCATTGCCGAAACATTCATGCCCATGGAACTCTTTTTCATCGCCGGGGTGATCTACATGATCCTGTCCGCCGTCTTTATTGCCGCCCTTTCCCTGGTGGAAAAACGATTGCCCATGACCCGGGCCAAGTCCAGCCAAACATAATAAAACATGCAAAGCGGGGAAAGAAGGTGAGCCTGAAACCGCCTTCTTTCCCCACGATCACCGGGGAGACGGCCCCGGTGAACTTTACTCATCCGCATCGCCCATTTCCCCGCCCTTGATTTTCCCTTTTCCCTTGACTATATTAATCAGACCGAAACCCACAATCCTATAAATCAACAAGCTGCGAATCACACGACCCACCGTTGCGCTCCGGGGCCGTTCCCTTCTTTTTCAGCCTTCTCCAAGCCCCTACCGCCGACCGGGCCTTCGCAGATTATCACCCAACGGCAGCACCAAAAGGAGAATCACATGGGAAAAAATAAAGATCCATTGGGAAGCGTCAAAGACCGCACCACCTGTGAAGCCACTCAAATGATGCTGGAAAAAGCCAGGAAGGACGGGGTCATGCTGGACCTGGACCGAGGGGCGGACATGAAGCCCTGCCCCATCGGCGAGGTGTCGGCCTGCTGCAAGCATTGCTACATGGGCCCATGCCGTCTCAACCCCCGGGATCCCTACAAAAAAGTCGGGGTCTGCGGCGCCACCATCGATACCATCGAGGCCCGGAACTTCGGTCGCCATGTGGCCGCGGGATCCGCCTCCCACAACGACCACGGCCGCCACATCCTGGAACTTTTCCGGGGTATTGTGGAGGAAAAAATCACGGATTTCACCATTGACGATCTAAGGAAATTGGAAAGAGTGGCCACCTCCCTGGGAATTGAGGTGGCTGGAAGGGATGTGAAGGAAGTGGGCCTGGCCCTCTGCGACGAATTGGAAAAAACATTTTCCAACACAGATGAACCCATGCCCTTTACCCGGCGGGCGCCCCAGGCCCTCCAGGAACAATGGAAGGCAGACGGCATCATCCCCCGGGGGGCCATGCTGGAGGTCATGGAACTCATGAGCCGGACCCACATCGGCTGCGACCAGGAGTTCAATAACCTCATGAAACAAATCGCCCGCACCGCCCTGGCCGACGGCTGGGGAGGCTCCATGGTGGCCACGGAATTGTCGGACATCATGTTCGGCACCCCCTCCCCCACCCTGGCCGAGGTGAACATGGGCGTACTCAAGGAAGACCATGTCAATGTCATTGTCCACGGCCACGAGCCGGCCATGTTTGAAGGCATGCTGGCGGCGGCCAATGACCCCTTTTTCATCGAAGAGGCCAAGGCCCGGGGGGCCACCGGCATCAACCTCATCGGCATGTGCTGTTCCGGCGCGGAAATGATGTCCCGCCACGGGGTACCCCATGCCGGAAACTTCGGTTCCACCGAGGCCGTCATGGTCACCGGGGCCGTGGATGCCATGGTGGTGGACATCCAATGCATCAAACAGGGCCTGGCCGAGGTGGCCCGATGCTACGACACCCATTTGATCACCACCAATCCCCGCTGCCACATTGAAGGGGCAGAACACATTGAATTCACCGAGGCAGATCCCCGGGCCTGCACCGACCACATCATGTCCAAGGCCATTGCCCGGTACGCCCATCGGAAACTCCCCGTGGAAATCCCCCAGATCAAACAATCCGGGGTCCATGGATTTACCCACGAATACATTGAAT
>JAKSBM010000502.1 GCA_022361135.1 Desulfobacterales bacterium
AAGCAGTGGTCCCTATTTTTACCGAATCCCCATGCGCCTTTTTAGGGCGTCCGGGGTTCCCGAACCATGACCCAATATTCGCATTGTGCCGTGGGTTCAAAAAAGGAGTCAACGGCCTCATATCCCAGCCGATTGTAAAAGCTCATATTTCGGGGGGTGAATGTTTCAAGGAAGGTGGGGACATTCAGGGCATCGGTCTGCTTTAAAACCGAATTAATAAGCCCGGGCCCCAGCCCCTGTCCCTGGAATGCGGGGAGGATACCCACAATGGACAGATACCAGAAATCGTCTCCGATAAGGGGCTCCGCTTTTTCAGACATGAAATCCACAATGTTCACATAGGTTTTCAGGCACTCTTCCCCCATGTATTCCAAAAGAAAATCCTTCTTTTCCCTGGATTTTTTCAACTCGGTTTCCCGTGCCAAGGGTTTGCTCCAGATGGAAACCCCGTGTTCATGGTCCGATGGGAGGTAGAGCTCCCCATATTCCCGGGCTTCAACCATGGAGTAGTCCATGTATCTGAACATTTTATTTCTGGCGGATTCATTCCCCCCGGCCGCCTTTTCCATGGCAAAGTAAAAGGCATCTTCCTTCAGGGCCCAATAGAGGGCCTGGGCCAATTTTTCATATTGAAAAGAATAGCTCATCTATCACTCAATCTCATTTATTTAGGTCGTTGTTGGCTCTGTGGGGAAAGAATCCGAGGGACTCCATCCCCATGGGAGGATGGATATAGTACAAATCGGGAAAGAAGTATTGCAGAATTTTGTCCACCCGTGCCAATCCATCTGCCCCTTCCCACCAAGGGAAGGGGCAAAGAAGACCACGGCAAACCGGTTGGGACGATGAAAGGTAACCCCGGGGAGGGTTAGATGCTTTTGATGTTCTTTTCCTTGATCATCCGCTCAATGCAGAGGATGGCATGCTCCTTCACATTGGCAATGTGCTGTGAAAGCACCTGCTGGGCGCCCTTAACATCGGAATTGACGATGAATTCGTAAAGCTGGATATGTTCGTTGTCCACCCGTTCCATGGGGGTGACAAAAAGCATATTGCCCCGGTACTTAAGGTAGAGGAGGTCAAAGAGGGATTTCAGGGTTTTAATCTGAATACTGCAACCCGAAAGCTCGGCCAGGGTGAGGTGGAACTCCATGTCCTTGAGCAGGCGGTCCTTGAGATAAATGTCCCGGACGGCGGCCTGGTGGTTGTCCAAGGCCTTTTTCAACCGGTTCAATCCCCGCTTGGTCACCCGGTCAATGGTCTTGGGCAACAGGGAGACCTCAATGAGTTCCCGGAATTCGTAAATCTCGGTGATTTCCTCCAGGCTCACATTTTCGGTGTAGTACCCCTTGTTGGGTTCGTGGCGGACCAACCCCTGGAACTCCAGCCGTTTCAAGGCCTGGATCACCGGCGTGGTGCTCATCTTCAACCGTTTGGCCAGATCTCCATAGGAAATCTTCTGTCCCGGAATGATTTCGTTGAGGAAAAACATCCGGCGAATGCCCATGTAGGCTTCCCGGGTAAAGTCTTCTTTTGATTTTTTTTGTGATGTTTTCTTTTGTGCTACCATGATGCCCATCATTATACCAAGATATCCATAAAATCAATTAAAATATCCCGTGAAAAAAAATTGTATATCCAATTGAATTCGATTTACTTATTCCTTGACAAGGGCGCCATTCGCCTTTATTAAGGTTCTTGTATTTGATTAGATTTTTGATCAGATTTATTTTTGGCGATCTGATTAAAAAAAAGAATATAACTTCTCAAGGAGATAAGAACATGGCGTTAGCATTTATGGAAGGCAATGAAGCCGTTGCCCGGGGGGCCATGGCCGCCGGCTGCAATTTTTTTGCAGGCTACCCCATCACACCGGCCACCACCATATTCAACAACATGCTGAAAATGCTCCCGGCCCGGGATGGTGTCTGTGTGCAGGGAGAAGATGAAATTGCCTCCATGGGGTATTGCATTGGGGCCTCCATGGCCGGGAGAAAAGTTCTCACCGCCACATCCGGACCCGGCATCAGCCTCTATAGTGAACACATTTCCTTTGCCATTGGCAGTGAAATTCCCCTGGTCATTGCCAATGTCCAGCGTCTGGGCCCCTCCACCGGCTCTGCCACCCGGGGCGCGGATTCCGATATCCAGTTCATGCGCTGGGGTTCCACCTCGGGCGTGCCGGTCATCGTCCTGGCCCCCAAGGATGTCAAGGACTGCTACGAGCTCACGGTCCACGCCTTTAACTTTGCCGAAGAATTCCGCTGCCCGGTTTTCATCGCATCCAACAAGGAAATCGGCATGACCAAGGAAAGCTTTGACATGGACGCAGTGAACCTGCCCTCCCTGGTCAATCGGACCCTATATGAAGGGGAAAACTATATCCCCTTTGAAGCCGAACCGGACAAGGCTCCACCCTTCCTGCCCATCGGCGGAAAGACCCTGGTACGCCAGACCTCTTCCACCCACGGTCCCGACGGCTATATCACCATTGACCCGGACACCATTGCGGCCATGCAGCAACGGTTGAGAACCAAACTCCACGCCGCCCGGGAACGGATCACCCTCCACGAGGAAAACATTGTCCCGGATTCCGATACCTTGGTGATTTCCTACGGCATCACCTCCCGGGCCGTGGAAGATGCCGCAGCCGCCCTGGCCGAAAAGGGCAAACCCGTCTCCACCCTGTCCTTGAAAACCGTCTGGCCCGTTCCCGAACCCTTGATTCTGGAGAAGGCGGCCCAGTTCAAACGCATCGTAATGATCGAAATGAA
>JAKSBM010000068.1 GCA_022361135.1 Desulfobacterales bacterium
AGAGTTCGCTTTCCAAAAGGGTGTCGGGCAGGGCCCCGCAGTTGATGGCGATGAAGGGCTTGTCCCTTCGATGGCTCATGTTGTGGATGGCCCGGGCCATGAGTTCCTTGCCCGTGCCGGTTTCCCCCTGGATCAGGACAGAGGAGTCGGAATCGGAAACCTGGGGCAGGATGTTGAAGATTCGCCGCATGGCCGCACTGGTGCTGATGATGTCCTCCACCTGGACATTGGAGGCCAGCTCCTTTCGAAGCTCTTCCACCAGGGAGTGGTCCCTGAAGGTCTCAACACCGCCGATGACATCTCCATTTTTATCAATGAGCAGGGAGGTGGAGGCGGTGATGGGGATTTTTCGTTTTTCACTGTTGATGATGTAGGCCGAGGTGCTGATATAGGGTTTGCCTTCTTCCATTGTTTTTTTCAGGGCGCAATCTTCTTCACACATATTGGATCGGAAAACTTCCCAGCAATGGCGGCCCAGGGCTTCTTCCTTGGAAATGCCGGTGATCTCCTCGGCAGCCCGGTTAAATGAGGTGATTTCCCAATTGTAGTCAATGGTAAAAACACCGTCGGAAATGCAATCCAGTACCACCTGGGTGGTTTCTCCGGTAATGGGGCCGAATAATTTTTTTTGATTTATCATGGTCATTTTGTCCTGCTCAGTAAATTTGAAGGGATCTTATAGAAAAATTTGCACAAATGCAATGCTTAACTCAGGCTATACGAAAACCAGTCTTTCTTTTTTATGCTATTTCTTCAGATCCTTGATATGAAAGATTATTTTGGGTCTTTTGGGAGGCGTAGTTTGGGGCGAATGGTGGAAAAAAATCAAGGAAAAATGGGCTGAATTTTAATGGGAGTCGCGCAAATGCGCCTGGGAGAAAAAAATAAATTTTTATTAAAGTTTTTAATTCAGAGGTCGAAGGTAACAGGTATACCCATATTCCGTATTCCCGCTCTGGTTCCATTAGATCGCTTATACACATGTCCAGATGGCAGTTGTGACTTGATTATTTCAGGGGATACCCAACCTTAGGAGGAAAAAAATGGAAACCACTGCACCGAACATTCAAGGATTAAATCAGGCCGAGGCATCTGTTCAGCCCCGCGTTGATCCGGTTGAAACAGTCCAGGAGCCTAAGAAAATAGAGACTCCCCGGGACCAGGTGTCTGAGGTCCAGTCGTCATCGGAACAGGTAAAAATGTCCAAAAAGGATGTGGCTGAATTTGTGGAGTCATTCAAGGCCCTCTCCGATACCCTTCAGACCCGGGTGGAGTTCTCGGTCCACGAGGAAAATCACCAGGTGGTGGTCCGGGTGATGGACAAGGAGTCCCAGCAGCTCATCCGCCAATTCCCGTCCGAGGAATTACTGGCCCTTCAGGATAAGATGAAAGATCTGTCCGGCCTTTTATTCAACGAGAATATTTAGAGCCCGCTGAAACGCATTTTTAAATGCCTTGTTTTTTTATCTGTATCATTTCACCCTCGGGAACGTGATTTTGTCATGATCCCGGGGGGCTCGCCCGGAAGGACCCTAAATTAAAATCCGTATCCAAGGGACGATGTTTGTCCCGGGTTGATCCCACCCGGTGCGTTGACGCGCCCGTAACCGGTTCCAGTTCCCTGGATATCCGGTTGATTCCTTTTAAGTGGAAGCCCCCTGCTTCTACTTTTTTTCCAATTCATCAATTTGTTTGAAATAGTCTGAACGGCATTGGTTTTCCATGTCGTACAGGTGGTTGAAGGCCTGGATAAAATCCTGGTTTCCCCGGGTGAAGAGGCCGTGGCCGTATACAATGACTCCCTTGCTGTGGACAAATGCCGCCGGCAGGGTGTTGCATAGTCCATGGGGGCCGGTGCCCACTTCCCCCGGAACAATGGGGATGGCTCCGGCAAATCGTTTTTTGGGGCAGCGCAGGTGGCATTGATCCCGGTCCGGGCATTGGTCCTTTTCCCCGGGCGGACAGATCATGGAAGAAATGACGCTGAATTTGGGGTGGCCGTGGAGGATGGCTTGGCAATGGGTTTTGGCAATGGTTTCGAGATGGGCCGTGAGTTCGCTGGAGGCGGTGAGGCCGGCACTGGTGGAACCGTCCAAAGGTACCGGGTCAATGCAGCCGGCCAACTCGTCCAGGGAAGAGCCGGTCTGGCTGATGTACAGGGTCTTTTCCTGACAAAAGGAAATGTTCCCAAAATAGGAATCCACCAGCCCCAGATCCACGGTGGCCTTCCCGGCCTGGATGATGGCCCGGTAGACCTCTTCCTCGGTTTTAAAGGGACCCGGGTTCAGCTGGGGCCGGGGGGGAGCTTCCCTTTCCAATTCCGGTCGGACGATATTAAAAATGTCATGGGCATCCCCGTCCACTTCCCCCCGCTGGAGGGCCTCCAGATAATCGGTGAAGAATTTTACAAAACAGGCAAAGCAGATGGAGGAGGTCACCACAAATCCCTGCTCCGGGCTGACGCTGCCGTGGGCCAGGATGGCGGGCCCCTGGAAGTCCGTCCCCTCCCCGGGCATGATGATCACGGATTTTCTCCGGGTCAGGGCCCGGGCCAGAACCTGGGGATCAAAGCGGTCCACCACGGGAAGGTCGTGGAGAAAGGTCCGGGTCTCGCAGTCCCTGGGGTGGATGGTGTTTTCGCCCGATGCCAGGGCCCTGCGGGCCAGGTGGCCGATGAGGGCATCGTGGGGCCGGGTCGGTCTGAAGAAAACCAGGGAATTGATATTGAGCATGTCGAAAAGAGGATCAAGGATCTGGGTTTCGGCAGCTTCCCTGTTCCAGGTCAGGGTGTGATCCAGGCCGGCGATCAAGGGGGCGTTGGGGCCGCTTTCTTCTGCCAGGCCGGCCTGGATGAGTTTTTCGCTGAATTTGTGGATTAGACGTTCCATGGCAACTCCAGTGCTTCTGCTTTTTCGGGGATGGGCATTCCATTTTTATCCAGGCCCCGGATGGCATAATACCGATTCCGGGTTTCCAGGAATTCGGCCCGGTCAATGGGGGGGATTTCGATCTGGTTGCCGTTGCTGCCGGGCTGGGTGAAGAAGCGTTGGGGCAGATCGTCGTCTTCCATGGTATGGCCCATGGCATGGTTGATCATCCGCTCCTGGTAATAGATGCGTTCGCCCATGGCCATGAGATCCTGGGCCGTGGTTTCCAGGCCCGTCACTGCGGTGTATACCTGGGCATACTCTTCCAGCCCGGCGGCAAAGAATGTGAATTTGCAGGCAATGAGGGAGTCCACGGCTGCGTTGAGATCCTCTGCCAGCTTGATGATCCGGGCCTTGCCGCTGAAGCTGAACCGGTCCGTGGCCACGGGTTTTCGAAAGACCTCGTGGCTGATGGGGTAGGCCCTTAAATGGCACCCCCCCCGGGTGGAGACGGCATATCCCAGGGCCATGCCGTAGGCCCCCCTGGGATCGTAGGCTGGCAGCTCCAGCCCCTTGACGGCCATGGCGGTTTCCGGCCGCCCCATGGCTCGGGCATGGGCCCTGCTGCCCCGTTTCAGCGATTGGCCTTCTCCCCGGTTCCAGGCCATGTCTTCCAACAGGGAGAGCACCCGGTCCGGGGTGTAATCCGTGCCGGTGATTTCCCGGTGGCAGGCCAGGGTTGAGGCGGCGGATATGGTATCCATACCCAGATCATTGCACAGGGTGTTGGCCGCCAGAACCAGATCCCTGGATTTCAGGCCGATGAGGGCGGTGAAATGGGACATGGTTTCAAATTCCGGCAATGCCTGGTTGTCCCCGGTGCGGGTCTCTATCTTTTTGCAAAGGATGTGGCATCCCCGGCAGCCGTGTTTTTTGGGGGCATAGGCCCGGGCATAGGCATTGGCATTGAGGTCCGAGGCATGGGCAAAACAGGTGGCGTTGAAATTGTCCGTGGGCATCATGCGCCGGTTGTCCATGAGGTCAAAGACGGCCCCGGTGCCCAGGCAGGTAAAGCCGTATTGCCCCATGAGGGCCGGGGAGGCCGCCGTGAGCCTGAGGATATCCTCCCGGGCGGATTTTAAAAGGGCGGGATCATGGATCCGGGTTTTTCCCCTGCCGCTGACCATGAGATATTTTATCCCTTTATTTCCCATGGTCAGGCCCAATCCGGTGCGCCCGGCGCTGTGGTGGCGGTCCACGGTGATGGAGGCAAATCGGCAGCCCCGCTCCCCGGCCGGGCCGATGAGGGCCAGGGCGGACTTTCCCGGGTTGAGGATCTGGTGGGATTCCAGGGTACCCTTGCCCCAGAGCTGGGTTGCATCCTTGAATTCAACGCCATGGTCGTGGATGTGAAGTCCCACAGGGAATGGGGATTTGCCCGTGATAACGATGCCGTCCCATCCGGCCCGTTTGAGCTGGGTGGCCATTTTTCCCCCGGCCGAGGCATCCCCCACCAAACCGGTCAAGGGAGATCGGGACACCATGTGGATGCGGCCTGAGGTGGGGGCGATGGTGGCGGTCAAGGGGCCGGTGAACAGGGCAAAGGGCATGGCCGGATCGTCCCATTCCCGTTGGGCATGGGGACGGAGAAAATATCCCCCCAATCCCTTGCCGCCCATGAACCGGGCATGGATGTCCCTGGGTAGTTCTTGCCCGTGGTGTTCTTGACGGGTCAAGTCGATGTGAAGAAATTTTCCGGTCCAGCCGTATGTGCGCATGGCCCCTCCATGGGGATTTTAACCTAAAAGTTATAGTCGTTGTTTCGAGTTTTGGGTAAGGTGTCACCATAGCCATGGGTTATGGTGAAATTCATCCAGCTACAATTCATCAAAGTTATACACGCCAAAACCCTCAACTGCCTCCCCCTATGGGCGTTTTTTTGGGCCGAATCCACCTCGTTCCCGGACATTTTCGGTAGGTGGCTACAGCTGCATGTCCGGTGCCTTGTATCTCCGGCCAAAGAACGCTTGCAACCTTTAGGTTTCAATTTTAATGGGATACTCTTATGCAAAATG
>JAKSBM010001024.1 GCA_022361135.1 Desulfobacterales bacterium
CGAGCCCATGGCCCCACCGGCAACATAGCCGATGCCCCCGGCCAACTGCATGGCCCCAAGCCCCAGGGAGGTACCGATGCCCGCCACGATGGAAAAAATACAAAGGGCATCGATGAGGTTCCCGGCCAGACCGTTCACCCGTTCCCCCAGCAGGGGATACAGGCCGGTGGATATTTTGAAGGGCCTGTTCTGGTTGTAGAACAAAAAGGCGATGAACAGGCCAAAGGAAGTATAGGTGGCATAGGGATGGAATCCCCAATGGAGAAATACCGTGCGCAAGGCCCCCTCGGCGGCCAGGGCCGACCGGGGTTCAAATCCGGTGAATCCGGCGGGGTTGGTATAATTTCCCAGGGGTTCGGCCACCCCGTAAAAAACAATCCCAATGGCAATGCCCGAGGTCAGGGCAATGGCAAACCATGAGAAAAAGGACATCTCCGGTTTGGCATCGGGCCCGCCCAGGCGGATATTGCCAAATCGACCCAGACCGGCCCAGAGGACAAAGACAAACAATACCCCAACCCCCATGGAATAGAACCATGAAAAGTATTTAATGCAAAATGCAAAGGCGGCATTGGCGGCCACACCCAGCTGCTCCGGGCAGAATGCCCCGAAAAGAACCACGGCCACCAGCAGAATGGCCGGGGGATAAAAGACCTGATGATTTACAAGGGCGCCCAGCCCATTGGATTTTTTCCCTGTCATTTTTCTCTCCTCCTATTGGGCCTTGCGGTTTTTAACGTAGGTTTCCAAGGCATTGCGAACTTCAGGATCCATATCCGGTTCCACATAGGCATCCAAACGGGCCTTAAGGGCTTCTTCGGCCCGTTGTTCCATACCCATTCCCCCTTTACGGTGCCAGGCATCATGGCTGTCGTGGCTGAAAAGCTCGGGCTGGAAATATTCGGACCGGCAAAGCTGGAAGGTCCGGGGCTGGGTAAGGTATTGTCCGCCAATACCCGCCTCTTCCACGGCCTTGATTTCCAGGGCCAGGGTTTCATCGTTGACCCCGGAAGGCTTCATGAGCTTGCGCAACATGCCGCAGTACTCTTCGTCCATGAGAAATTTTTCATACCCCATGGCGATGTGGCCCCCCATCATACCGCAGGAATGGAGGATGAAGTTCACCCCGTTTCGCACGGCGGTCATCAATTGCATACTGCCTTCGTAGGCGGCCTGGGCATCGGGGAGATGGGAATCACACAGGGATCCGCCGGACCGGCAGGGTAAATCGTAGAACCGGGCCATCTGCGCAGTGGCGGAGATCAAAGCCGCCTGCTCGGGAACGCCAACGGCCGCAGCCCCGGTTTTAAAATTGGTGGCCGTGGAGGTGGATCCGTAAATGACCGGGGTTCCGGGATTAACCAATTGGGCCAGGGTGATGCCGGCCAGGACTTCGGCATTGATCAAGGCCATCATTCCCGGCAGGGTCACCGGAGCAGAGGTGCCGCCAATGGCCATATTGGCGATGATGGCACCCTGGCCGGCAGCGGCGATTTCCATGAGGGCGCCTGTCATTTCGTCGGAAAACTGGAGGGGGGTCAGGGAGTTGATCAAGGAAACGCAATAGCACTTTTCCTTCACCTTCTCCACATCCCCGTTGCAGAAGGCAATGGCCAGCATTTGAACCAGATCCTTTGCAATGGTCCCGTCGGTCTGGCACCCCATGAAAGCCTTATCGCTGTAAATCAGGTTGGAAAGCACCATGTCCAATCCCTGGGTTTCCGGGGCCACATCCCCGGGGTCAATCATGAGATAGCCATTCATACCCAGGTGGGGAGAGGTCTGTACCAATCTGCAGAAATTATTGTAATCCCGCATGGTACCCACCCGCTGGGTGCCGTCGGGATCGGCGATAAACGGGGCACCATAGGCCGGGAGAAATACGAATTCATCCTTGCCGATGGTGAGGTTGTACTCGGGATTTCGGGCATGGACGGTGAAGGAGGAAGGAGCAGTCTTCAATGCGGCTTTGATCTGCTCCTCCGAGAAGAAAACAGTTTCCCCCTCAATCCTGAAGCCCCTTTCGGCGAAAAGGGAAATGGCCTTGGGGTCGTTGAAGGCCACACCGGTTTTGGAAAGGATTTCCATGGAGGCCTGGTGGAGTTTTTCAAGATCATGGGGTGAGAATGTCTGCATACGGTCGTACATAGTGATACCTCTTTTGATTCCGCCGCCACAGCGGCGGGTTTAAACAAAAAACGGCTGTATGCCGAAGCACAACAGCCGATGCCACTTACTGCATTGACTTTCGGGATCCCACCCTATATACCGACCTTGGACAAGTCAATTTAATTGATTTTATGAACTTGATAACTTTTTTTAATGGATAAATATGCAGATAGACGCCCTGAGAACCTTTGTCAATGTCATGGAAACGGGAAGTTTCACCCGGGCCGCCCACATCGTCAACCTCACCCAGGCCGCGGTGAGTCTCCAGATCAAGCGCTTGGAAAATGAGTTGGAGACCCCGCTTTTTGTCCGCATTGCCAAAACCGTGAAACCCACCAATGCAGCCAAGGCATTGGAGGTCTACGCCCGCCAGATTTTACGCAACCACGACGAAGCCATGCTGGTGATTTCCCAGCCTGAACTTTCGGGCACCATCCGCTTTGGCTGCCCCTATGATTACAGCACCCCCTTTATTTCTGAAATCCTCTCCCGGTTTGCCCGGAAGCATCCCAAGGTGGTGGTCCACCTGCACATGGATTATAGTAAACGGCTTTGGGAGGATGTGAGGAGTGCGGAAATGGACTTTGCCCTCTGCTCGGAGATGATCGACGGCGGGGAGGTGATTTTCCGGGAGCCCCTGGTCTGGATCAGTTCCCCCACCTTTCAACAGCACAAACAATATCCCCTGCCCCTGGCCTCCTCCTATGAAGGCTGCGCCTACCAGAAATATTGCCTCCAGGCCCTGGAAGAGGCCCGCATGGAATACCAGATCAAATACGTCACCTCAAGCACCGAAGGCACTGCCTCGGCGGTGCGGGCCGGTTTGGCCGTGGGCGTCACCGGCATATCCAACATTCCGCCCGGATTAATCCGGGTGGGCAAGGAAAATCATTTCCCGGAACTGCCCCAGGTTAAGGTGGGACTCCACAAGGCACCGGGGACGGCCACCCCCCTTTCCCTGGCATTTGAATCCTGCATCCGAAAAACCTTTACCGATCTGAGCCGGGACATGGAGATTCCCCAATGAGAATCCCCGGGGAATCCATGGCTCAATCCCTTTGGCTCCAAAAAATAAAGGCCGGGGATGTCTTCTTGGGTTCCATCCCCCCGGCCCGCTCCAAAAGCCAGGAGCCCACCAGGGCGGTGAAGGGGCCCACCAGGATCAACCCCATGCTGCCGATGAGGGTTTTGGACACCTCGGCTGCCACATAGATGAGGTTAAGCATATTGGCCACGGGGATCCCCTGGGCCATGAAGGCCATGAGCAGGGTGATATACCCCCCGGAATAGGCGAACAAGAGGGTGGTGGTCATGGTTCCCACCACGGCCCGGGAAACCCGGAGACCGGAAAGAAATAATTCCTTTTTTCCAATGCCCGGGGATTTACGCCGCACCTCATCCATGGAGGCGGCCACATCCATGGCCAGATCCATGACCGCACCCGAGGCACAGATAAAGACCCCGGCCACATAGATCCCGGTCATGTCCAGGTGACCATATCCCGAATAAAGCAGGGTTTCAGCAAAGGGCATGATGGCCCCGTGCAAATGAAAGGAACGGGTAAACACCAAGGAGAGCAGGCAGGAGGTGGCCACCCCCAGGATGGCCCCGCCAAAGGCCGTGGCCCCCTTGGCATTGAATCCGGCAACCAGGAAAATAATGAGCCCGCTGAGCAAAGTCACCACCCCAAAGGCCAAAGGAACTGGATTAACCCCGTTGAGGAACAAGGGCACCAGCACCTTCCAGATCATGAGCCCGGAAATCATGAATGAAAACAGGGATCTTACCCCGGTCCACCCCCCGAAAAGGACCAGCCCCCCTGCAAATAGGGCAAAGAGA
>JAKSBM010000774.1 GCA_022361135.1 Desulfobacterales bacterium
ATATCGTCTTCCCCCATGGAAGGGTTTTCTCCCCATGCGGTTGGCTCTCGGATTTGCCAATCACGCCGGGTGGATCAGGTGATGGGGGATGGATCAGATGACGGGGAAAGGAGAAAAATGGGGCGGGGTTTCAGGGTCCCGTCAGCTTCAGGGAGAAGGGGCACCATATTTTGAACGCCCCCTAAACCTGGGAGTTAACCTTAAAACGGATCTTCCGAAGCATGAGCCCCGAGGCCGGAGCAATGGTGTTGAGGGGTCGAATCTCATTGCCGGTCAAGCTGTTCCGAATTTCATCCAGGTCGATCTCCCCCCGGCCCAGGCGGAGCAATTGCCCCATGATGAGGCGGATCTGGTACCGGAGGAACCCCTGGCCGTGGACGTGGAGGGCCCAGCTTTCCCCGGGGAAAAAGCTGGCCGTCAACTCGGTGTTTTCCCGGATGCGACACAGCTGGATGTCCCGCTCCAACACCGTATCCGGCCCGGGTTTGGTACAATAACGGCCGAAATGATGTCGGCCTTCAAAGAGTCGAGCACCGGAAGCCATGGCATCCACATCCAGCTGCCCGGGGAAACAGGCCATGAAGGGCGCGCTGAAGGGGTGGGGTTTTTCCCCGAATCCGAATAAGTAAACATACTCCTTGAGCCGGGGGCTCTGGAGGATATTGAATTCCCCGTCCACGGGGCCCATGTCCAGGGCCCGGATGTCCGGGGGCAGGTTGGCGTTGAAACTGTCCAAAAAATCCGGAGCCAGGGGCGTTTCCACATGGAGGGCAAAGGCATAATGCAGGGCCGATACCATGGCATCGGTGCGCCCGGCCCCCAGGATGCGGAAATCCCCATGGCCCAGAACAAAGGCCAGGGTTTTCTCCACCATGGATTCCAGGGTGCGGACCTTGGGCTGTTTCATCCAGCCGTGGTAGCGGAATCCCAGGTATTGGATTTCAATGAGATAACGATGGGTGGGGGTCATGGGGGCTCCAAAATAAAATGGTCGGGCATATGCCCGACCATTTTAAAGAAGATGGGGAGAAATTACCAGCCATGGATCGGAAGCCGTTCCCGGCCATGGCAGGACATCCCGTTACACCAGCTGATCCACCGAGGTAATGAGGTGGGAAAAGCGCTGGCCCCGGTCCGAATGTTCCTTGTAATAGGCCAGGCAGCGTTTCACCAAATCCAGGACCTGGTCGTGGGAATGGATGCCGGGCACTTCCATGGCCAGACGGGGATGGCGGCCCAGCCGCCCCCCCAGGAAAACCCGGAAGCCGTCCACATCCGTTTCCAGGGTGCCCGTGGGACAAACCTTGATGCACTTGCCGCAGGAAAGGCAGGACTCAAAATCAATGACGGGCAGATCCCCCTCCCCGGCATCCTCCTCCAGGGAGATGGACAAATCCGGGCAGGCCCGAACACAGGCCCGGCACTGGCTGCAACAGACCTCGCCAATGCGGGGGCGCCGGGCCCCGATGATGCCAATGTCGGCAATCTGGGGACGGGAACAGGCATTGGGACAATCGGCCAGGACCACCTTGAATTCATGGTGGAACTTGAGGTCCCCGGGGACCCGGGATTTCAAGAATCCCAGCAGGTCCTCCCCGGCCATGAGGGATTCAATGTCGGCCATGAGTTCCGTGGCCGGGTGGGCGGCGTGGGGACATTGCCCCCCGGAAAAGCAACCCGTGACTTCATAGCCCCGTATTTCCTTTTCCATGCCCCCCTTGGAGAGGAACTTCTGCTTGAGATGATTCACGTCGGCCAGGGTCACCCGGCCCCTGCCCTGCTCGGCCACATGGGCCTCCAGCCGTTTTTTCACCTTGGGCCGGACAAAGAAGGGGACCTTTTTAACCGCGGCATCCGCATCCGCATCCCAGTCCATTAAAGGCGTTCCCCGCGGACGGAAACCACCACTTCTTCATAGGGGATTTCCATACCCGAGGCGGCCAGGGCCTTCTGGATAATTGAAGGCAGGCCGGAACAACAGGGCACTTCCATGATCACGCAGGTGATGCTTTTGATTCCGGATTCCCGGAAAACATCGGTGAGTTTGTCCACATACATCTGGGCATCGTCAAATTTGGGGCAGCCGATCATCACGGCCTTGCCGTCCAGGAAATCCCGGTGGAAGGAGGGATAGGCCACGGGAACACAATCTGCGGCAATGAGCAGATCCGCATCCCTGAGAAAGGGGGCCCCCGCCGGTACCAGCCGGATCTGTACGGGCCAGTGGCCCAGGGCAGAGGGGCCGCCCCCTTCCGTGGCACGGGCCTCATTGGCGCAATTGCAATCATGGGCCTTGGGTGCCGTGGCAAAGGTCTTCAATGCCGCAGAGGGACATCCA
>JAKSBM010000357.1 GCA_022361135.1 Desulfobacterales bacterium
CCTACAATCGAAATGATTCTCCGCAATGGAGGCAGGAAGCAGCGGCCTGGAGTTGCCCGCATTTCAGACATTTGTCCGCAAGGCAGCGGTTCTTTCCCTGGCCCTGGCCGCAATGGGAGCAGGTCCAATCATATTTCACGGCATGGCGGGTCCGGCAATGGGGGCAGCGCAGGGGAACCTGGCGGAAGAAGAGAAACGCCGCGGCCATGCCCAGGAAAAAAGGCCCCATGAATTTAAACTGGCTGCTCTGGGCAAACTGGGAAAATTCATTGCCTGCGGTGAGGATGACGTAAAGAAGAAAGGCAATGGAGGTGATGGCAAGGAACTTAAACCGGAAGTGAAGGTAAACACTGGGTTGATGCTGAATATCCATGGTGCCTCCGCTGTATGGGGTTTCAGGGACTGGATAAAATCCCAAGGATTTTTTATCCAGCCCCCTTTATTTTCCTTTAAATGATGCCGGCCAGGGGTCCTCCCCTGCGTCCCAGCCCGTCCACCCGTTCCGCCACCTGGGGATCCGGTTCCAGGGGGGAGGCATGGAAGGGCTTGATCCGCGCATCAATGATCATGGGTGACTTGCAGCCCCAATGTTTGAATTGGGTTTTCTCCCCCACCCCGCAGATGTCGTGGGAGGGATTGGATCGCAAAAAGGTCACCCAGAGAAAATTGGCAAACCTGGCCTTGGCAAAATCGGCATCGTCCACCACCACCACCAGGGGGATGTGCTGGAAATCCATTCCGGTTTTCCAATGGGCTTTGAGTTGGTTCAATGCCTTTTGTCCGGCGGTTCTGGATCGGAATTCAGGTCCCTGGACCACCATCATTCCCGGCGCGGCAAAACCAGCCTTTGAAAAGCCCTCGGGCAGGGAGAAGTTCCCGGGGAACTCCGCCCGGAGTTGACGCAGGGGGCTACCGGCCGCGGCCATGACCAGCTTTGACCCGGCATTGAGTTCCGTGCCGGAATAATCCAGGGTATCCATGGTGGTCTGGGTGGTAAAATGAAGATCCCGCTCCAGGTTTATCCGCTCCAGCACATGGGTGAAAAAGGCCTGCTCATCGTTCACATCCAGATCCGGATTGTCCTCGTGGGCGGCAATGATCAGATACTTGGCCAGGGATAGCTGGCCCGTTCCCAAGATGGCATGGGCATGGGTGAGCAATTCCCTGGGCTGCCGTTCCTCATAGGGCAGATACCGCTCCCGGGCCTTGGCCAGGAGCAGGGGATGGACACCGGCATCGTCCACGGCATTCACCGCCTCCACCCCAGGCAGGGTCTTGGTGATGGCATTCCGGGTGATGTCGTGGATGAGGCGACCAAAATTGGAATCCTCCTGGGGGGGGCGTCCCACCACGGTGAAGGGGAAGACCGCATTGGGCCGATGATAAACCCCGGTGACCTTGAGATAGGGATATTCATGGGTCAGGGAATAATATCCCAGATGATCCCCGAAGGGGCCTTCGGGTTTGGTTTTCCCGGGCACCAATATTCCGGTGATGCAGAAATCCGCATCCCCTGAAAAATAATATCCATCCCTGCGCTGGTATCTGAAATTCCGTCCGGCCAGGGCACCGGCAAAGGCCACCTCGGGCATGCCTTCGGGCAGGGGCATGACCGCGGCCAAGGTGTGGGCCGGGGGGCCGCCGATGAAAATGCTCACCTTCAGGGGCTGATTGGCCTTCAAAGCTTTCTGGTGGTGGAGGCCGATCCCCCGATGAATCTGGTAATGGAGCCCCACCTCTTCATTCAGGGCATATTCATTCCCCGACAATTGGATCCGGTACATGCCCAGGTTGGACTTGAAAATGGACCGGGTTCCCGGCTCCTGGGAAAAGACCTGGGGCAGAAGCACAAATCCGCCTCCGTCTTTGGGCCAGCATTTGATCAAAGGAAGCTGGTCAATGGTGGTGGTTCCCATGCAGACCTTGGGATTCCGGGTGGCCATGGGTAGTGCATGGGCCAGGGCCGGCACCATTTTCAAAGCCCGGGAAGGGCGTTTGAGCAACCGATCCGGCCGGGACACCCCATCCACAAGAGCCCGGACCTGTTCCAACTGGGGTTCAAAAATCTTCACGGTCCGTTCATAGGTGCCAAAGATGTTGGAGGCGGCGGGAAAGGCGGCGCCCTTTACATTTTCAAACAAAAGGGCCGGGCCCTGGGCATCGAAAACACGCCGGGTGATCTCGGCCATTTCCAAATTGGGATCCACGGGCTCTTTGATGCGGACCAATTCCCCTTCCTTTTCCAAAAAAGCCAGGCTGGCATTGAGGCTGTCAAACTTCATAATTCTCTTTCTACTTGATGTATCCCATGGCCTTTAAGCGCTTGTAGGCATGTTGGGTGTATTTATTGGATGCATAATTCATTTGTTTAAGATAGCTCTGGTAATCCCGGGCCGCACCGGGCCGGTTCCCATAGTTGTCCTGGGAATAGCCCTTGAAAAAAGTGAGCTGGGGATTGCCGGGCAGAAGGCGATCACTCTTTGAAAAATCATCATGGGCCCGGCGATATTGCTTGAGTCCTAGGCGGCACAATCCGGCAATATAGGGAGCCTGGGATTCCTTGGGATTAACGGCGGCGGCCTCCCGGGCATGGGGAAGGGCCTTGGCCGCCTTTTTCTGGGAAAGGTAACACTTGGCCAGAAGGAGTTGGCCGGTATAATCCCGGGGTAATTTTTTCACCGCGGCCTGGAATGCCTTTTCCGCCGAACCATAGGATTCCCCGGCCAGGTATTTTTCCCCCTCCTGCATCTGTTTGATGGCCGGGGCCATGCGCCGCAGGGAAGCGGTCATGTCCATGTATCGTTCCCGATTCAATGAACCATTGGCATACCGGTTATAAATGCCCCGGTCCCGGTTCCGGGCCACGGACAACCGTTCCGATCCCATGGGATGGGTGGCAAAGAGCATGCTGGCCGCAGACGCCTTGGACTTGTGGAGGGAATTGAGCATTTCCATCAACCCCACAAATCCCTTGGAGGAATATCCCCCCTTGACCATGTATTCATGGCCCAGGGCATCGGCTTCCCGTTCATTGTCCCGGCTGTACTTGGAAAGGAACAATCCCTGTCCCAGGGCGCCCAATTGCTGGGTCAGCTGCCCGTATCCATCCCCCTGGCCCGAGGCCAGCACGGAAATGCCTCCGATCAACAGGGCGGACAATTGCCCCTTGGTGGCCTGCTCCGCCGAATGCCGGGCATTGACATGGCCCAATTCATGGCCCAGAAGTGCGGCCAATTCCGCCTCGTTTTCCAATTCCAGTAGAATCCCCCGGGTTACGGCAATGGTTCCCCCGGGAAAGGCGTAGGCATTGACATAGGTGGCATTAACACATTGGAAATTATAGGGCATCCTTGGACGGTGAACGTGGGAAACCATCCCCTTGCCCACCTGGGAGATATAACCGTTGAGGGCGGCATCATTACTCACCCCGTAATCCGAGGAGAATTGAAAGGGAGAATGGTGGCGGTCCAGGCCGATTTCCTGGTCCCGGCTCATCATTACAAATTGCTTTTTCCCGGTCACCGGATCCTTGGAACAGCCCACGAGGGGAACCAGTCCGGCAGCGGCCAGGGTTAAAACGGAATTTTTAATGAAACGACGACGGCCCATATCCGGATGCAGCCCCCGGTGATTCCCCCGGGAATTGTCAGAAATTCTGCCCATTTATCCTTCCTTCCATTTTCAACTTTCACATCAATAATCAACCGAAAACCCGATCTTCAACCTTTCCCATTCACAACCGACGCAATCCGGAGCGATCACACCTTCCGAAACATCCCCACGATGATAAAAATCCCCCCCAGGCACATGACCACAATGGATAAAGGCGCATGGTGGACCACATAGTTTAATTTATCCTGGAGCATGGGATTGGAGAAGGAATCAATGAAATCATTTGCCCGGCCGGTGAGCAATGAATCCAGGGTAATATCCACCCAGATATTGTCTGCCTCCATGAATGTTGAAATCAGGGTAAAAACCCCCATGAACCCACCGGCAAACAATGAAAGAAAACCCAATTTAGTGAACATAATATTGTCCTGAATACTTAAATTTCCCCATGGTGATAAGGTGTATTGGTCCATAGTATACTCAGGCGAAACAAAAGCCGTCAAGGGATTCTCCCCCGGGTGGCGGCCCCTGGATTTTCCCACCCCTTTTTCTCCCCTCCTCCCCGTGGGAAAACATGGGAATTCAGAGGCGAATCCACCGGCCGCACCCTTTCATTTCCACCGGGTTTATGGTACCCCTTGCCATTATGAACAAACCATCTTC
>JAKSBM010000415.1 GCA_022361135.1 Desulfobacterales bacterium
AGACCGATGCCCTTGAGCACATCCACATGGCCGAAACTGAACCGGGAATACCCGGTGACCGGATCCATGCCCACGGTGGAAAACAAGAGGCCGGCCGCCGCCGCCAGAAGCCCCCGCGTCAACGATGCCCCGGAGACCACGGCAATGATGGTCAGGGAAAACACAACCAGGGCAAAAATCTCGGCAGGCCCGAACTTCAGGGCCATCATGGCCAGGGGAGGTGCCACAAAAATAAGCACCATGTCCGTGACCGTATCCGCAATCACCGACGAATATTTGGACACCTTCATGGCCTTGAGTCCCAGCCCCTTCCGGGCCATGGGATATCCGTCCATGGCCGTGGCCGAAGCCGCCGGCGTCCCCGGGGTATTGATGAGGATGGCCGACAGGGAACCGCCGAACATTCCCCCCTTGTACACTCCCAGAAGCATGGCAATGGCGGGAATGGGACTCATCTTAAAGGTGATGGGCACCATGATGGCAATGGCCATGGTCACGGTGAGGCCGGGGATGGAGCCCACAAAAATCCCCACACCCACCCCCACCAGGGCAAAGAGAATATTCTGCCAGGTGAGCATCAATTGCATTCCTACAAAGAGCTGTTCCAACATGATTTAACCTCGCTTATGAACCCATCAGAGCAGCCAGCCGGTGGGCAACAACACATACATGATTTTTGAAAAAAAGCCGTAGAGGACCAGGGGCAACCCCAGGGAGAGTCCCAGGATCAGCCCCCAGCGCCGGGCACCGAAGAAAAGATGGGCCGACACCATGAAGGCCATGGTGGATACCAGATACCCCAACAGGGGAACCACCACAATATAGGCAAGGAAAAGAAAGATGGCATAGAGGGTCTGGCTGGGGAAAAGCCGGGGCCGTTGCCCACCGTCCCCCTGGTAAAGGATGATGCCGGACAACAGGGCCATGACCATCCCGATGAGCCGGGGCATGAACACCGGGTTCATGCCCACGGGCATCTCATCCCCCCCGGTTTCGATGCCCAGGGGGATGAGGACGAAAATCAGAAGCAGACTGAACCCCAGCATGAATCCGCCGGAGACCCGGTCCGCGTTCAACCACTTATCCATGGAAAACCTCCAGATCAGGACGGGGAAAGGGGAGGCCCCCCTTCCCACATCCCATCATCTCCCGATTATTTCTTTTTCAATCCCACCTTTTCCAGGACTTCGCCGTAGAAGGACTGTTGGGTTTTGAGCAGACCACCAAAGTCATCCCCGCCCATGTAGGCCACGGGCTCGGACAATTTTTTGAACAAGGCCTGGAATTCGGGATCTTCCATGGTTTTTTTGAATCCGTCATGGAGGACTTTTTTCACATTTTCCGGGGTATTTTTGGGAACAAAAAGGGCCCGGGTGGAGCTGTCGATGAAATCAATGCCCTTTTCCCTGAGGGTGGGAACCTGGGGAAGGTCGGCCAGCCGTTCCGGGGTAAATACGGCCAGGGCGCGCATGTCACCGGTCTTCAAATATTGATAGGATTCCGAGGGAATGGAACCGAACATGGCAACATGGCCGCCCAGAAGGGCGGTGGTGGCCTTGGCACAGCCCTTAAAGGGAACATGGACCATCTTGATGCCGGCGGCATAGCAGAAGCCTTCCATGGCAATGTGGGTGGTGGTGCCGGGGCCGGCACTGGCATATTTCACCTTACCCGGGTTGGCCTTGGCATAATCCACCAATTCCCCCAGATTTTTGTAGGGGGTGTTTTTTCCCACCACCAGCACCCGGGGGGAATCACTCACCCGGACCAGGGGGGAGAGGTCTTCAAATTTATAGGGGGTATGGGTCATGAAGGGTTTGATGACCACCACGGCAGGCACGGCATAGAGCAGGGTATGGCCGTCGGGACGGGCCTTGGAGACATAGGCGGTTCCCACGGCCCCACCGCCACCGGGCTTGGTGACCACCACCACGGGCTGGGAAAAATACTTTTTGGCCACGGAAACCAGGGCCCGGGCCTGGAGGTCGGTTCCCCCGCCTGCGGAATAGGGCACCACAATATTAATGGGACGGGATGGAAAATCGGCTGCAAGGGCCGGGGCCACCATTGCAAAGATCAAAGACAAAACCAGCATACCAATGAGATAGACGCGCTTTTTCATTTCACTCAACTCCTCTTGATTCCGTTTAACATGAATACTGCCGAACCTGGACCAACACCCGTGCTTTCCACACCCCCTTTCCAAATCAATTCAGATATCAACGCAATTGGCCGGAACACCATAATACCCATTGGAAACAAAGCATTTTCCCAATGGTGCCGTCCCGGCAAATCACATGGAACCTTCCGGGCCGCAAGCCCTTGTTTCACCATATAAAACAAAGGCTTGGCAGATTCTCATATCTGCCAAGCCCTATATGCCAGCTTGTTTCCAGTTAGTAAAGTAGAAGTTCACCCGGAAGAACCGCGTTCAATCACACCGTCCCTTGGTCGTGGGCCGGGAAAAGACCTCAATCCCATCCTGGGCCAGGGATTCCCCCCGGATGCGGGCGGATTTCACCCGGGCCTTTTCCACGTTTTCCATGGGGATCTCCCGCTCCGCATACCAGGCCCCGGGATCGGCAAGGAAGGTGAGAAGGGCGCTGGACGCCTGGGCCGCCGTGGCGCAGGGGACCACCAGTCTGGGGGTAAAGGCGGGGCCGTATTTCCGCAGGGCAATTTCTTCAATCTGGCGGACGGCATGGTCCCAAAGCCGGTCCGGATCCAGGAGGATGATGGGGGCCAGGGGGTTTTCATGGATTTTCATGGAGGTCATGGAGATGGCCAGCTCCTCGGCGCTGCCGTATCCCCCGGTGTTGACAATGGGCAGGTTGCTCAACTTCTGGATGTGGTCCTGGCGGGCCAGGCGGAGCCCTTCTTTGTATTTAATCAGCCCGTCGCAGGTGGTGAGGCTGGCCTGGTTTTCCCCCTCCAACTCAATGGCAATGCCCATGCTCATGATATTGTGCTGCCGGGCCAGATCATTGGCCTCCTTCATGAGGCCGGGGCCGCCGCCGTGGACAATTCCCATTTCATCCCCCAGTTGACGGGCCAAAAGATAGATGAGTTCCATGGTGAGCTGCTTGTCCGCCTCGTGGGTATGGGAACCGTAAAAGGCAAACCAATACCGCACCCGGTCAAATCGCTCCCGGTCATCGGGCTCCATGAAGCAACCATGGTAAAAGGTGTAAAGCTTATCCGAGGCCGGATCATAGCGGAGGAACTCGCAGGGGGCCGGGGCCCGGTGGGTGAGGTGGATCATCTGCTTCACATAGGTATCGGTGAACACCGGATGGGTGCCCCGGACCAGGAAGGTTCGCAGTCCGGCCCGGCTCAGGATCTCCACCACATTCAAGGGGGGGAATTCCTCACCGCAGAAAAGACGGGAGTTGACCCCGCCCAGGGCCGAGAGCTTTTCCAGGATTTTTTCCTGTTCCGTGCTCCGGCTTCGGTTCCGGGTTCGAAAGGTGGACTCCAGCAGGGCATGGCCCAGGATTTCCAATTGGGCCTCCCCCTGGGGATCCATGGCCCGGGGGACCCGCACCGCAGTATTCCGGCTGAAGACCATGCCCAGATCATCCTTTTCCCGGGCCGTGAACAGGGAGGCGATTTCCGCATTGGTCAAGAGATCGCTGAGGCGGTATCCCTCCTTGACCTTATTTTTTTCCAGGGGCACGGTGAGGGGATTTCTGGCCCTGAAAAAACGGATTCGAATGCGGATATCTTTCAGGGGAACCGGTTCTTCACCCCCGTGGTAAAGGACCACCTGGCGTTCCCGGAAGGTGCGAAAGGGATCCATGACCCGGGCGGGCAGATGAACCACCCCGTCATCGGCGCAATGGACATGGGTATCAATGATCCCGTAGATATCCCCCAGGGAGATTTTCACCGCCCCCACAAAGAGCTGTCCCGGTTGGAGCATGGTGGTCTCCATATCTGCAAACCGGGGGGAACGGATGGCATTGAGGGCGGACCGTCCCCGCTTGATCACCCGGCCCACCGAGGACTGGTTCAGGGCATGGGGTTCAAATTCATAGCTGAGGTTTTCCAACCCCACACAGATATAATCGCAATCCTGGCCGGTGATGGGGTCGGTTTCCCTGCGGATTTCAAAGCCACCGGCATACCCCTTTTCACTTTCCCGGCCCACAAAGAGGCGTTTATGCAAGTAGTGGCGGACATCCCGGATCCGCAATTCCGGGTCCATGATCACCAGCCGCCCCACCTCGTCCCCCTTTTCAAAAAGCCCCAGGGGCCTTCCCAGCAAAGGGTTGAGGTTTTCCAGCCGCCCTTCCATGAAAATATCCTGCTTATCCAGAATGGGGCGACCCGACCGGACCAGATCGGTGTGGATCCCCATCTGGGCATTGCCGCTGCGTCCGCTGAAGACATAGGGTTTGCCCTCGGCCAAAGCCCCCCGGACATAATCCGAAACCCAGGGAAAGCGAAACCGGGCCCGGATGGATTGGCCATCGTCGCCGGGGTCAAAGGTTTCAACCAGATATCCGTCCGGGCTGATGATACGGGGAATTTCCATGACACCTCCTTGAACTGGGGTTCCGGGCAGGGGACCTGCCATAGATTGAGCATAATCGGCCCACGGGCTGCGGGTCAAGAAAATTCCCCCCCGGCCACATGGACCTTGCAAAAGCAGGTAAAGATCCCTATGATCCCATAACAAAATTCCGTTTTTTTCAAACCAGACAGGACAGTTATTTTCCAACTGCCCATTTTTTAAAAAGGATTCCTTGAAATGTCCCTGTCCCTTGGCCCCCGTACCGCCCAATGCACCCGGGCCGGATTTCTATCCGGGCTCAGGGGGGCCCTGCCCATTGGCCTGGGTGTGGCCACCTATGGATTTGTTTTTGGGGTGTTGGCCCACCAGGCCGGCATGCCCCCGGTCCAGGCCCTTTCCATGAGCAGCATTGTCTTTGCCGGTGCCTCCCAGTTTGTGGCCCTGGAATTATGGCAGGCCCCCCTGCCCGTCCTCACCCTGGTCATCACCACCCTGGTGGTCAACCTGCGCCACCTGCTCATGGGCATGGTGGTACGGGAAAAACTCCAGGGGCTTTCCCCGATCAAGGCCTATGTTTCCCTCTTTTTCCTGGTGGATGAAAATTTTGCCTACAGCATGACCCAATGGAAGGATGGGAAGGCAGACATGGGGATTCTGGCCGGGTCGGGCATCTGCCTTTTCCTGGCCTGGAATCTGGCCACCCTGGCCGGGGCGGCCCTGGGCACCGGCGGACTGGATCCCGTGGCCTGGGGCATGGACTTTGCCTTCACCGCCATTTTTATTTTCCTGGCCACGGGCCTGTGGCGGGACCAGCGGGACCTCATCCCCTGGATCACGGCCGGAGCCACCGCCATTCTCTTTTCCCACCTCCTACCCGGCAAATGGTATATCCTCCTGGGAAGCCTGGCCGGCAGCATCACCGGAGCACTCATCCATGATCACGACTAACCAGGCCCTCATCACCATCCTGGCCATGGGGCTGGCCACCTACCTTACCCGGGCCGGGGGCTATTTCCTGGCCGGACGCTTGGACCACCTCCCCGGTTTCGTCAAATCGCTTTTGGGCTATATCCCGGGGACCATCATCATTGCCATCATTGCCCCCCAGATTATGGATGGAGGACCGGCCACCCAGACCGGGGCCCTGGTCTGCCTGGCCGCCGCCCTGCTCATGAAAAATATGGTGGGAGTCATGGTGGTGGGGGTTGCCTATGTGGCACTTTTCCGCCACTTTTTCGGGGGATAGTCCAAGGCGAAAAACAGATCACCGAACGACATGGGGGCTGTGTGCCCTTACCTGGAAGGGGGATGGAAAAATCGTTGAACCCCCGGGGAAAGCATCGTAAGATTGAAATATTCTTAACGATCTCACCCCAAACCCAAGGAGGTCCAATGGAATTCAACATCCTTAACAAGGCCCGCCGTTCCATCAATTTTTTCGATCCCAACAAAACCGTACCCCTCTCTTTGCTGGAAGACATGATCAGCCTGGCCGCCCATGCCCCGTCCAGTTTTAATCTCCAACCCTGGAATCTCATGGTGGTCAGCGACGCCCGGGACAAGGCCCGCCTGAGAAAATTGGCCTGGGATCAACCCAAGGTCACCGAAGCCCCTGTCACCCTGATTATTTTAGGGGATCGCAGCGGGTGGAAGGAAGGGCATCCCACCCTGGAAAAACATTGGAAAATCGCAACGGAATCCGGCTCCATGACCGATGATCAACGGGAATGGTTCATCAACGCCACCCAGAACCTATACGGTAGAAGCGACGAGGCCAGCCTGGCCTTTGCCGCCAAAAATGCCGGTTTCTTTGCCATGGCCCTCATGTATGCCGCCACCCATCTGGGGCTCTGCTCCCACCCCATGGACGGCTTTGACCACGATGCCGTGGCCAAGGAATTCAACATCCCCAAACACCATTGGATTCCCCTGCTCCTGGCCGTGGGTTACATGAAGCCGGACATGGAATTATCCCCACCCAAATGGCGCAAGGGTCTGGATGAACTCATTGTGAAATTCTAACGGTCTCAACCGTTGAACCCTTGCCCGAAAATACCGCCAGGGGCTGCCCTTCCTTGGAAGGTTTTCCATGGCACCATTGGATCAAATGACCATGAGATCCCGGGCCAGGGTCACCGGGCCGGGGAAAATCCTGCGGCATTGACCCACCATGTCCACCCCCTCGCACTGGGGATATAAATGGGTGAGGACCATCTGCCCGGCCCCGGCCTGGGCGCCGATTTCTCCGGCCAGTGAGGGGGTCAGATGACCCGGGACCTTTTGCCCGTCGGGCAGTGAAGACTCAATGACCAGAATATCCGCCCCCAGGGACAGGTCCACCAGGCGGGAGGAATAATCCGTATCCCCGGAATAAACCAGTGAGAACCCCGTGGCATCGGTGAAACGAAAGGCCTGGCTTTCGGGTTTGTGGTTCACCGGGCCGTGGGCGATCTCCATGCCGCCCAATTCCAGTTCCACCTCCCCCATGCCGTCCACCTCAATGATCTGAAAAATCTCCGGGTCCATGTCCAGATTGGACCCCCATACCCGCCTTAAATCATCAAAAAATTTTAAAAGCCCGTATCCCCCCACCAGGTGGAGTTTTTTGCTCCGTCCACAGCTGGGGTATTTGGTTGAAAAGAGAAAGGCGGCCAATTCCCCGCAATGGTCGGGGTGGAAATGGGTGAGGAAAACGGCATCCACGTCATCCATGTTCACCCCGGCCTCCAACAGCCGTCGGGTGGTTCCCGGTCCCAGGTCCAGGAGGATTAAATGCCCCCGTCCCCGGACCAATGCAGAACAGGATGATCGTTCCAAGGAAGGCACACAGGTTCCCGATCCCAAAATCTGCAATTGCATCCGCTCTGCCATGGTTCCCTCCTATTCAGTCCCCCGGGCCCGGGGGCAGATGGTCCGGCATTGGTTACATTCATAAAGGGCCCCGCCCCCCGGGGTCCATGAAAAGGAATGGGTCCGGCATATTTTCTGATCAATGGTGATGCCGTCCAGGGCATTTCCCGGGCATACCTCCAGGCAAAGTTTGCAATCGGGCAGGCAAGCCTGTGCATGGACCAGGGGATCGGCGTCCAACTCCAAATCCGTGAGCACCGCGCCCAGCCAAATCATATTGCCATACTTCGGGTTCACAAGCAGGGTGTTTTTCCCCAGGGTGCCCAGACCGGCCAGGACGGCCGCATGCTTCAAGGAAATGATTCCCCGCCCGTGCTGCCGCTCCCCATCCCAATATTCATAGGGCTCGTCCACGGGCACGGGATTGGCCAGGGCCCCGCCCTGTTCCAAGGTTTGGCAGAGACCAAAGGTAATCTCCTCCAATTGTTTGACCATCATGTTTCGGATAAAGGTATAGGGGGCCAGGGATTTGGCCGCCATAAAAGAGGTGGGAAATCGGGAAAGGAAAACCACCACGGACCGGCAGTGGGGAAAGACATCTGTGGGGTGAAACCCCTGGGGCGCATCAACGAACCGATCCACCGAAGCAATTTGACATAGATCCGCACCCAGACGTTCTGCTGCGGACTTCACAAAACCTGCATCCATGCAACATCTCCTTGGCTAGTATCTCCATCAAGGATGTAACATGGCACAAAGTCCCGGGATTCTCAAGGAAGATCCATGTCCGGGTGAAATTTCAGGACAATTACCCCAAAAACCATTGGAATGGAAGGTTGTCTCCCCCCATTTCCTATATACCCCAGACTAATCCTGGGGGATCAAATGATCAAACAGGGTCTCGATCTGCTCAATCCCGGCCAGGTTGAGCCCCACCCGGATAACACCCAGGTCGCATTGGGGAAAACCGCTGAAACAGCGGACCCGGGCCGCCCGTAAAAAGGTCATGGAATCCGGACCGTCGTACCCCAATTGCCTGGCCTGGTCCCGCACCCCCGGGCAAGTCCTGTGGGTCCATTTCAGATTACCCTCGGGGGTCTCAATGAGGAATCCATAGCCCAGAATCAAGGGAGCATCCCCATTGGACTTTCGCCAGATCAGCCAGATCATGTCCCCTGCTTCCGGTGACACCTCTTGCTTCTGATTAGGCCTTGGAGGCGGATACCAGATGGCATTGAACTCCTCGGCAAAAAGGGATTGGGTATTTTTTTCATCCACCTTGGCATCGGTACCGCAATAAATCAAAACCTGCATGGCAAACCTCCCATCATTTAAAAATTAAGGATCGCAGATCCTATGAAAAGACGGGAATACCTCACCCGTTACCCACCTGCTTTGTTGCACCAAAAACAAAATCCATGGAGTTCTCAATCATGGGGTAGAGGAAAGAAAGGAAAAGAAAAGCCAGCGCAACCTAAACCATTGTAATATCAGGATTGTCTCACCAGAACAAGCCCGCACCCCAAAACCAGACATTGACGCCGGGGCGCAACCATGGCAGATAGGAATGTTTTACCAACCCCAAACCCCAAGGACAAAAAAAATGAAAGATCCCATTGGTAACTTTCACAGCCTGCGGCTGGCCGAACTCAAGGAAACCCTGGAAGCCAACAACTTCGAAGTTTATATTGCCGAGAACACCGACCAGGCAAGGGAGATCGTCACCCAGGACATCATTCCCGCCACCCAATCCACCACCATTGCCTGGGGCGGCTCCATGACCCTCATGGGATCGGGTATCCCCGAAGCCCTCAAGGCCGACGATAAGCTGGATGTCATCGATGCCAAGGAAGAAGGCATCTCCCCGGAAGAAAAGGCCGCCCGGATCAAACGGGCCATGACCGCCGACCTCTATTTCACCGGAACCAACGCCATCACAGACCAGGGATTTCTGGTGAACCTGGACATGGTGGGCAACCGGGTGGGTGCCCTGACCTTTGGCCCCAAGAACGTGGTGGTCCTGACGGGTCAGAACAAGTGGTGCGCCGATGTGGAATCGGCCATGAACCGAATCAAGGAATATGCCGCCCCGGCCAATGCCATGCGCCTGGACATGAAAACCCCCTGCGTGAAAACCGGGTATTGCATGGATTGCAACAGCCCCCAGCGCATCTGCAACACCTGGACCATCACGGAAAAATCCTTTCCCAAGAACCGGGTAAAAATCGTCCTGATCAAGGAAGAACTGGGACTTTAACCCCCTTCCATTCCCAGGGACAGGTTACTGCTGTTTTCAGCCATGTTCTTTTCCATGGCTGAAAACAACCAGTTTCCAGCCCGCCCCAATGCAAGGTCCCTGGACCAGGACATGATAATGGGCGGGCGCAACACCGCCTCCCCGAAATCCACCTCTATTTTCTCCAACCGCCCGGCCTTAAGGTCGTCGTGTACCAAGTGACTGGGCAGAATCCCCCACCCAAACCCCTGGAGCAAAAGTGTCCGTATCAGCGCCTCATCTTCCACCCACCAGACCCGGTTGGAATAAACCGGCAATGGGGGACCCACATCATCCCCCCGGGAACTCACCTCGATCTGGCGCACGGAATCCAACACAGAAATATCCAACCCCGGCCCTCCCAGGCCCTGGTCGGGACGGGCAACGGGAATAAAATCCAAATGTCCCACAATGCGATAATCAAACCGGGCATTCCACCCTTCCGAGGGAAGCCCCGTGGGCATCATCACTCCAAAATCAATCCGCCCCTTTTTGAGCATGCCCCAGACATCGTTCAATGTACCCGAAAGAATCTCCACTTCCGTTTCCGGGAATCGTTCCTGGAATCGATCCAGAATGGTCCCGTCGGCAAAGGCGAGTTTGGGAAGGGTTTCCGATACGGCCAGCCGCACCCGGGGTTCGGTGGTTCCGGCCAGAACATCCGCCTTGGCCACCATGGCCCGGCACCGGGACAGAATACTCTCCGCCTCCCGTAGAAAGATCTCCCCCACATCGGTGAGAACCGGGTATTTCCCCGACCGGTCGAACAGGGTAAGCCCCAGATCGATTTCAAGGTTTGAAATTGCCGTACTGATCCCCGACTGCGCCTTCCCCAGCCTCCGGGCAGCCCCTGAAAAGGAACCGGCTTTGGCCGATGCCCGAAAGGCCTCCAATTGATCCAAATTAATTTTCATCCCCAAAACCTATCAAAAATTCAGATACGTATCAACTTTCTTCCATCCAATGCTCATAGTAGATAGACCCATTTTTAACCCCAAAACGCAGGAGACAGCAAATGAGCCACCCCCAGCAAATGCGGTCCGGCATGGATCGTATCCGCCACGCCCTCTTATTCGAACTCATCCTTCTGGCTTTCACCCTAGTGATCCTAACCGGTCTGCTCCACAAACCCGCGACCCAGATGGGGGCCTTCAGCATCCTCATGTCCGCCCTGGCCATGATCTGGAACTATATTTACAATTGGATGTTCGACCATGGGCTGGTCCGTTTCAACCGCCCCCTCTATCCCCGGAGTTTCAGACTCAGGGCCTTCCATGCCGTCTGCTTTGAGCTCGGGCTCATGACCGTATCATTGCCCACCACCATGGTCTGGATGGACTTTACTCTGATCCAAGCCTTTGTCCTGGATTTTTCCTTTGTCCTGGGCTCCCTTCTCTACGCTGTGATTTTCAACTATGCCTACGACACAGTATTTCCAATCCCCCAGGCCGTTTCCTGACCCGGCCCACCCATGGGATCGTCCACCGATCCGGCCACTCCCAAAGCCCCAAGGCGATGACGATCCAGCTTTACCATGGCTCCCAAAACCATCCATTTCCCCAGGGAAAAAGAACCAACACCAACCTATCATCATTTCCGATAGATCCTAACTTTGTTCCATCACAAATACCTGGTATTTAATCCATAGAATTTTTTAAAACCCAAGTTCATCTGGAGTAAAACAATGGAGAAGAAACCCCAAATGAGATCCGGGTTGGACCGGATCCGCCATGCCCTTTTATTTGAAGGAATCCTTTTGACCCTCACCGTGGTGATCCTCACGGGCCTGTTCAACAAATCCGCCACCCACATGGGCGCCCTGGGCATCCTCACCTCCCTGGTGGCCATGGCCTGGAACTATGTATACAACCTGCTCTTTGACCATACCCTCATCCGCATGGGCCGCCCCCTCTACCCCCGGGGAATCAAAATGAGAAGCCTCCACGCCATCGTATTTGAACTGGGGCTCATGTTTTTCACCGTCCCCCTGGTCATGGTCATCATGAAATTCACCTTTATCCAGGCCCTGCTCATGGATGTGGGACTGGTGGCCGGAATCCTGGTCTACACCCTGGCCTTCAACTATGCCTATGACTGGATTTTCCCCATTCCCCAGGAAGCCGCCTGATCCCCCTTCACAGAATCGAATAAAATGTCACCCCGGTGCGTCTTGAAAAGCGCCGGGGTGTTACCCGCCTCCCCCTCGCATGGTAAATTATTTGTATTGACAGGGAGTAAAATCTCTACATATCATGTGCACATTAGATGCGTACCAGGGATTTTAACCACAGGATTCCCCCTCTTCCCGTTAAGTTAAACCCCCAGACGAAACTGCCAATTCCATCCATCCAGCGCCATTGATGGACATGAACATATGGAGGAAAGAATGACAGTGAACCACTCTCGATCGGATAAAATCCACAATGAATTGCGAATGGACATCCTCACCGGTGCCATTGCCGGCGGCACCCGCTTGGCCGAATCCACCCTGGCCAAGGAAAAGGGGGTCAGCCGGACCCCGGCCCGGGAAGCCCTCCAGCAACTGGTGAAGGAAGGGTTGCTCCACGCCATTCCCCGGGCCGGATATATCGTCCGGGCGCCCTCGGAAAGCGATATCATGGATCTCTTCAAAACCCGGAGTTCCATCGAACGGGTGGCGGCCCAGACCGCCCTGGAATACATGGACGACCGGGTTCTCACCCTGCTGAACAACAACCTGGTCAAAACCCGGGCTGCCATTGAAACCGGGGCCCTGGAAAGCATGATCGAACTGGACACCGAATTCCACGCCATCATCTACAAGGCCACCCGGAGCAAATACCTCTACCGCATTTGCATGAACCTGTCCGATTACACCCTCCTCTTCCGCCAGGCCGTCATTGTCATCCCCGAAGCAGCAAACCGGGCAGAGGCCGACCACACCGCCATTTACAAAGCCTTTAAAGCCAAGGATCCCGACCAGGTCAACCAGGCCATCAAAGCCCACCTGGATGTGGTGCGTCAAGACATTCTGCAACACCGCTCCCAATGGGATTCCAACGCGCCTTTTATCTGATTCTTAATTCCGTTTAAAGTAGTTACGGGCAACCTTTCGAGGTTGTCCGTTTTCTTTTTACCCAGGCGATTTCATAATCAAAATCCCCATTTCATTTCCTATGCCGTGGAAGGAAAAGTATTTTGTTTTTTCCTTGACAAAGAAAAACCCCATTGATTATTAGATGTATATCAGTTGCACAGCAAGCCTGTTTTTCCCCTGGCCCGAGCATTACCCACCCGGTCCGACACCCCGACGGACGCAACTGAGATTCCATTGTCCCATCAACAATCTGTTTTGCTAAACCGTACCTATTTCTTGCCATAAGGAGGTGCCAGTTGAAGCTCAACCAGATCGATCACATCTGCATTGCCGTCAAAAATCTGGAAGACGCCAAGAAA
>JAKSBM010001010.1 GCA_022361135.1 Desulfobacterales bacterium
ATTTTTTTTTATATTTTCATACTCTCCCAACAAGTTTTCCTTAAAAACAAAAAAATTAACTTTTAATAAATTCCACGTAGTCATCAATTCCATAGCACTCGCATCTTCCATACTTGGGCTATTATCTTTTTATATCCAACACTTACTATAGACACCACATAGTAATAATCAGTTTTTCTAAAATTCCATTTAATGAAATATTAAATGGATTATGGCCTATCACCTCAGCACAACAATCCCACAAGATGATTCCTATAATTTGAAAAGCATATTCTTGGGCATCAATCAATCCATCACCATCGGCATCTGTACAGAGATCAGGTTGGGGGGTGGGGTGCCCTTGCGCAGGCCGTTGCAAGGCGGCATTACAGCCCCTTAATGGCATGGAGGTGACAGCTTCAACTGTCTGAGGAGCCGCTGCACCGCAGTTTTGAAGATGGCCCGGAATGCCATTTAGGGGCTGTTTGACGATCTTGCCCGGACAAGAAAGGGTGCCCCACCTCCCAGCCGGGTTCAGATCACAACATCAACGCAACGATATTGAAATCCAATTCAGCCCAGTCCAATGCATGGCATGGGCATCCCCCCTCCCCTCAAAGGCCATCGATAAATTCGGCAAACCATTCCCAGCCATACCGGGTTATCTTCCCGGTCAATTGATCCGGGATGATCCCTTCTGGATTCCGGCCCACATCAATGCCCGCCATGGGAAGCCCTATGGCAAGGGCAAGATCCATTTCCCACAGGACATTGGCATCCGAATGGGTGTTTCGGGTGACAATGACCATGACCCCGTCCGCGCCTTTGATCCGCTTTTCAGCCGCCAACTTCCGGGATTCCGGTGTCCCCCCTTCCCAATCAAAGGTCAAAAAATCAATGGTGGGACGGGTGAAAAATTCCCAGCGATGGCGGCAATGGACCAAAAGATCCCGGTACCAAACATCGGCCATGGCTGCAGCCACGTAAATCCGTTTATGTTCCCGCTCCATGATCTGCACCGGGTTTGACTCCCCGATTTTAACGGTGTGAATGATCATATTTTACCTCCTCCCCTGGGGATGTACGGAATGGTAGAAAAACAATTTGACACAGCCAAAGATATTTAATACAAACGTATTAATACATCTGTATTAAATCTTTAAAGGATCATATCATGAAAGGCAATACCAAAGACAAAATTCTCAGGGCCGCCATCCGGGTCTTCGCCCAGAAGGGATACCGGGCAGCCACGGTCAGGGAAATCATGGCCGAAGCCGGGGCGGCCAATCCCAGCGCCGTGACCTACCATTTCAAGGGCAAGGAAAACCTCTACCGGGCCGTGCTGGAATTCATGTTTGAGGATGCAGCCAAGTTCATCCCGGACAAAACAGAAGGCACCCCTTCGCCTGCGGAAAGACTGAGGCAATTCATCCACACCTACATGAAAATCATCTACGCATTGGACACGGAATTGGATGCCGATCTGGCTGCCATCTTTTCCAAGGAGCTCACCCACCCGTCCCCCTTCCTCGGAGAGATGGTTGAAAAATATCTGGTTCCGGGGGGCAAGGAACTGAGGCAACTCCTCAGGGAAATAGCCGGTCCACATGTTTCGAAACGAACCATTGAAAAATGTGAGGACAGTATCATGGGCCAAATCTATTACCCGCTCTTTGCCTGGCCCCTGATCTCCGGAGCCCGGCCCAAGGAACCCCGGGCCCACGAGCAGATCCAAGAAAGCGCAGAACATATTTTCAAATTTTCCCTGGCCGGACTCCAGGGATTCACAAATGCAGATGGATCCCCACCGGCCCCCCAATAACCGTCACCCCATCAAAAGGAGATCGCCCATGGAGGAAAGGAAAAAAGATAAAATCTGGCAAATGGATGCCATGGAGATGGTCCATGCCATCCAAAATCGGGAAATCACCTGTGAAGAAACCATTGCCGCCCACCTGGAACGTATCGAGGCGGTGAACCCCAACCTCAACGCCATTACCCGGGTCCTGCCGGATAAGGCATTGGAGGCGGCCCGGAAGGCCGATGCCCTCCTGGAAAAGGGTGAACCGACGCCCCCCCTGTTGGGCCTGCCCATCACGGTGAAGGAAAACATTGATTGCCAGGGCTCCCCCACCACATTCGGAGTCCCCGTGCTCAGCCAGGCCATGCCCGGAGCCGACGCCCCCCACGTCGCCCTATTAAAAAAGGCGGGAGCCATTGTTATCGGCCGCACCAACCTGCCCGACCTGGGGCTCCGGCCCCACACGGACAACGCCCTCCACGGTCCCACCCTCAACCCCTGGGACCCAGGTCGAACCCCGGGGGGTTCCAGCGGAGGCGATGCCGTGGCCGTGGCATCGGGCATGGTTCCCCTGGGAATCGGTAACGATTATGGGGGTTCCCTGCGGCAGCCCGCATGCTTCTGCGGGGTCACGGCCCTCCGGCCCGGGTATGGCCGCATCCCGGATCACATGTCCCTTTTGCCGGAGGAGCCCGCCCCCACCATGCAGCTTTTCATGGCCCAGGGCCCCATTGTCCGAAGTGCCAACGATCTCCTGCCCGTACTCCAGTGCATGGCCCAGTCCGATCCACGGGATCCCCGCTGGACCCCGGCCCCATTTTTAAAACCCGGGAATCGTCCCCGGGTGGCCCTGTGCCCCCACCTTCCCGGAAGCGATCTGGCCCCCAGTGTAAAACAAGCCATTGAAAAGGCAGCCAATGCATTAATCCATGCCGGATATGAAGTCACAGAGGCCCTTCCACCGGGATTGATTGAATTGCAAACCCTCTGGTTCCGACTGACCAGTGCCGAGCTCCAGGCATTCACCCTGCCCAATGCCAGGGCCATTACCTCTCCCAACACCCTGAAGTTCCTGGACCACTGGGTGGAAATGCACCCCAGATGCAGCCCGGAGGAATACATGGCCGGCCTGGGACGACGCAATGCCCTGGCCCGGGAATGGATGCAGTTCCAACAAAGGTATCCCCTCATCCTTGGACCAGTGGTCTCCACGCCCCCCTTTCCCGTGGACAAGGACATTGAATCCCGGCAAAGCTGCAGCCGACTCCTTGAAGGATACGCCCTGACCATGGCGGCCAATGTCCTGGGGCTCCCCGCCCTGGCCCAACCCGTGGGAGTAGAGCAGGGCCTTCCATTGGGGATCCAAATCCTGGCCCTCCGCTTCCACGAAGTTCTCTGCATAGAGGCGGCACAGGCCATTGAAGCTCGGCTGGGTGGAATGACCCCGGTCATGGACGCCCCCTGATCTAAGCCCCACCACTAATGGAACGGCTCTGCCCCCCCAGGGCCAAGGCAATTCTGCCCGGCCTTGGGGAGATAAATCAGGCGGCCCGCTCGATCGCCCCAAAAACCAACTAATTCAGTAATCCCTCACCCCGACAAAAAACGCCTATATGCCCTATAATTATAGGGCTTTTTCGTTGACAAACGACATTCCTTTTCCTACCTTAATAAATCATCAAAATCGTATCCATTGAGTCCACACCCCATGTGTTAAGGAGGAATATTACATGTTCAGAAACATCCTTATCAGTATCGTTGTACTCGTTTTCGTGGCCGGGTGCAGTGAAGTTCCCAAGCCCGTTTCCCACAGAATGACAGTTCAGAAAAAAATCCAAGCGGCCCAGCACTGGCAGGCCATCAGCCAGGACATCGGCCGAACCATGATCCAGGCCACCCAGCAGTCTCCCTTTCAATCCATTGCCCTTCTGCCCAATGACAATTCCTCCTTCTGCCAAGCATCCCGTTCTTTTTTAGCCACCTATTTCATCAACCAGGGCAAAGCCCTTGAAAACCGCCACATCGCCGACTGTCAACTGGACTGGTCCGTTCAAAACGTCCACCATACCCAATCCGGAAAATCCCGGGGCTGGCCTGGAAAAACCACAACCCTGGCCGCCATTGGCTACGGTGTCTATAAAATGATCGACGATGGCTCCACATCCTTGGCCGTTGTTGGAACGGGGATGGCCGCAGACCTTGGCTATGAATTATACAAAGCAGGAACCGTCAGTTTGCCCCGGAATGAAATCATCATCAATGTGACCTTGATGAAACAAGGCAAACCCATCCACCGCACCAGCCATATCTACTACATCAACGATGGCAACCTGTCCCATTACAATTTCACCCGGGATCACATGGCCACCGAAAACGCATTCAATCAAAAAACCTTCTATATTTCAGACTAATTTCAAAATCCAATGGAGACTCCCATGAAACACTCGATGAAATATCTGATCGCTGCCCTGGCCCTTTCCATTCTCTTTTCCTGCCAGCATCGCCAACCACCGATGCCTCCCCTCCCCCAAAGGCCCGACATCCGCATCCAGAATATTGAAACCGTCGATCAATTGATGAAGAATTGCCTGAACCGATTGGATACGGATCGCCCCCTCATCGTGGCCAGTCTGGTCTCGGTGGACGATATCACCCAATCCTCCACCTATGGGCGCATGTCCGCAGAAATCATTGCCAACCGCTTGGCCCAGCTGGGCTACCAGGTCAAAGAACTTAAGATGAACCAGAATCGAATTTATATCCGCAAAGGACAGGGGGAATTCGTTCTTTCCCGGGAACTCCAGAACATCGCCGGCCAACACGATGTCCAGGCCGTTGTAGTGGGAACCTATGCCCTGGTCAACAATGGATACAAGGACAGTGTCTGTGTCTGTCTGAAAATTGTGGATCCCATTTCAAACATCATCGGCTGCTCCACCTGCAATGTATTGAAAAGCGACCATGCCAATTGGAAATGATCTGAAACCATTTATCTGTACCGGATTCATAAAAAAAGACCGGGACGAACAATCGTTCCGGTCTTTTTTATGAATTCCCCTGACGCCGGGGAAGAGCGCTTCATTTAATCCCTATTTCAATTTCCGCTTATCCCTGAGGATGGAGTTGGAGATCACGATGCGCTGGATTTCGGAGGTGCCTTCGTAGATGGTGAAGACCCGGGCATCCCGGTAAAAGCGTTCCACATCGTAATCCTTGGTGAAGCCGTAGCCCCCGTGCATCTGGATGGCACGGGCGGTGACCGTGTTCACCATTTCCGAGGCATAGAGCTTGGCCATGGAGGCTTCCCGGGTATAGGGTTCCCCCCGGTCCTTCATGGAGGCGGCGGAGAAAATCAGCTGTTTGGCGGCTTCGATCTGCACGGCCATGTCGGCAACTTGGAAGCGGATGGCCTGGTGCTTGGTCACGGGGACCCCGAATTGTTTCCGCTTTTTGGTATATTTCACCGCCGCATCAAAGGCGGCCTGGGCCACGCCCAGGGATTGGGCGGCAATGCCGATGCGACCGGAATCCAGGCCGGACATGGCAATCTTGAATCCGTCCCCCTCCTTGCCCAGCATCTGTGACGCCGGAACCCGGCAATTTTCAAAAATCAAATCCGTGGTATCCGATGCCCGGAGGCCCATCTTATCTTCCATGTGGCCCACGACAAGGCCGGGGGTACCCTTGGGAACGATGAAGCAGGAGATTCCCTTGTGACCGGCGGAAGGATCGGTCTTGGCCGTCACCAGGACCACACTGCCGTTTTTCCCCGAGGTGATAAACCGTTTGGTGCCGTTGATGACGTATTCGTCACCCTCCTTTACGGCCGTGGTTTCCTGGCTCACGGGGTCGGAACCGGCCTCGGGTTCGGTGAGGCCGAAGGCACCGATGATCTCCCCGGATGCCAGGGGGATGAGGTACTCTTGTTTCTGTTCTTCGGTGCCGAATTTATAAAGGCTTTCGCAAACAATGGAATTCTGCACCGACATGACCACGGAGGTGGAGGCGCAGGAATAGGCGATCTCGGACAGGGCCAGGACATAGGAAACCGCATCGGCCTCCTCCCCGCCGTATTCTTCGGGGATCATCATGCCCATGAGCCCGAGTTCGCCCATCTGTTTGAAATTATCGGCCGGAAATTCCTTGGTCTTATCCCGTTCGGATGCCGTGGGAGCAACCACTTTACGGGAGAATTCCCGGACCATGTTCTGAATCATTACTTGTTCATCGGTAAGCTTGAATAACATGAAGGACTCCTTTCCAGGTTAGCCCGAAGATGTCATGGCAATTTGCGCCGGATGCTGAAAAAACAAACTTCCATCCAATGAATCCGTATCTGCAAATTGTCCCTTCGGGCAAAATGCCTTTACCGGATCTGCCGCATTTCAAAATGCCTTGCAGACCGGGCAAATCCATTTAAATTTTCGGGTTAGGGCGCATAGACCACAACAATCAATTCCGCATCTTGGCTTCCGGTATTGCGCAAATCGTGCTGTACCCCTGAATTAAAATGGAGGGAGCCTCCGGCTTTCAGGACATTGACATGATCGCCCACCTGTACCTCAACCTGTCCGGACAGGACATAGACAAACTCTTCCCCGTCATGGCGGTAGCTGACCCCGTCATGGTGGGAGCCGGCTTCCACCACAATGCGGAAGGCCTTTAGGTGTTTATTTTCAGCCCCCGGAGTCAGGGGGGTATAGGCGTAGTTGTCCGTACGTTTGGTATAGGCATCGGAACGCTCTTCCAATGTCCCTTCCGGTTGTTTGAGCAAAAAGGCCGAATCCAATTGGAGGGTCCTGGAGATCAACAACAGGTTTCCAACGGAGGGGCGCTTTTCGCCGCCTTCAATCTCTTTGATGAACGCCTTGGACAAGCCGGTTTCGTTGGCCATGGTATCCAGACTCATTTTCTTGTCCAGCCGGGCCCTTCTAATCCGCTTGCCAATGGGGGTTACTTCTTTTTCCTTCGCCATCTCATCTCCAATGGCCCGGGGGTGACCGGGCCTCATCTTTGATTGAGCGCTCGCTCAGTTAATGGTGACTAAAATCGATTCCCCATGCTGCTTCAATGGTTTGGTTAATCGATAACCTCAATCCAGTTTTCAGTATCTTCCGCTTTTCCGTATTGAATGGCGGTGAGTGCATCGTAAAGTTTCATGGCAATTTCACCGGGTTTGCCGTCGCCGATGTTCATGATCTTCTCATCGTAACGGATCTCGCCCACGGGGGAAATTACGGCGGCGGTGCCGGAACCAAAGGCTTCGGTGAGTCGGCCGTCTTCGGATGCCTTGAACAATTCATCAATGGAAATCTTCCGTTCGGAAACCGTCATGCCCCACTTCCGGGCCATGGCCAGAACCGAGTACCGGGTGATGCCGGGGAGGATGGAGCCGTTGAGTTCCGGGGTGACTAATTCTCCGTCAATGACAAAGAAAATGTTCATGGCGCCGACTTCTTCGATGTATTTGCGTTCCACACCGTCCAGCCAAAGCACCTGGGCATAGCCTTCTTTTTTGGCATCTTCACCCGCATAGAGGGAGGCGGCATAGTTGCCGGCGGTTTTAAACTCACCCACACCGCCCTTGACGGCACGGACATGTTCCTTTTCCACCCAGATCTTCACGGGGTTGAATCCTTCGGCATAATAAGCCCCCACGGAAGAAAGAATGATGAAAAATTTAAATTTATAGGAAGAGCGCACGCCCAGGAAGGGATCCATGGCAATGATGGTGGGACGGATATACAGGGAGGTTCCCAGGGTCTCGGGGATCCATTTTTCTTCCAGTTTCACCAGCTGCTTCAGGGCATCCATGACCAGATCCACATCCAGTTCGGGAATGCACAGCCCCTTGGCGGAGCGGTTCATGCGGGCAAAATTGTCCCGGGCACGGAACAGCTGAATCTTGCCTTCCGGCGTCTTATAAGCCTTGAGGCCTTCGAAGATGGCCTGGCCGTAGTGAAAAACCATGGCCGCCGGGGACATGGTAAAATCGGCAAAGGGTTCGATGCGGGGATCATGCCATCCCTGTCCTTCGGTATAATCCATCACAAACATGTGATCGGTGAACACCGTGCCAAAGCCCAGTTCACTGTCCTTTGGCCGGGTCCCGGTGGTGGCGGCCCGGGTGATTTTGATGTCCATTCATTCCTCCATAGAGTTTAATCTTATTGAACTTTGTTTAAAAAAATTATATATGGACTCCGGATTTTCAGACCCAGAAAAATGGATTTCCCACGGAAAACTCCGGCTTCCACTACATCAAGCTCTCCATATTAGGACATTCAAAAACTGAAATCAAAGTAATTTTACCCTTGGGGTTAAGGAATTTATTTTTTTTATCCATGCCGACAATGCCCTGACTCCGGGCCATACCAAACGCCGACGAACCCCACATTTCCTTGTAAATAAACGGGGTTAAATCAAGTAATTCCATCCCCGGACCCCACCCCATCTGATTCCCGATCCAGCCCCTTTGTCTGATTTTCCGAAATACAGGCCCTGCGCCACCGACATAACTACCTGATTCTGCTCGAGATCAGATCCCCACCCGATTTCATCCCACTCCATTTTTCCCCCTGTTTCCGGGTTTACACTGGTCAAGGCTCCTTTTCCGTATTATCTTAATCCTTAACACTCTTTCACAAGCAAAGGAGGCACACCATGACTGAAAAAAAATTCAAACAGGTATGTACTTGCGAAAATTGTGGAAACGAAGCAGAAATGATCGTTACCTGCGAATGGGTTGAAGTGGAAGAAGAAAGCACAAGCCCCGGTAAGAAAACAGCCCCCCAAAAACTCAAAGGAACCGGTACCTGCGCCCAATGTGGAAATGAGGCCGAGACCTGGGTCGACCTATAATCCGCGAAAAGCCGGGCCGGATCGGGCCCGGCTTTTCCCTGGTTTACAAAGGGAGAAAACACCATGGATACCGCCCATGCCCTGGACCGAAAGCAGATTCTGGTGGTGGACGATGAACCCGATATCCTGGAAACCCTGGAAGAACTCCTCCACACCAGCCGGGTAAAGACCGCAGCCACCTTTGACCAGGCCGTTGACCTGCTCAAAACCCACCCATTTGACGCCGCTGTTTTGGACATCATGGGGGTCAGGGGATTTGAGATTCTGAAAATCACCCGCCAATTGAAAATCCCCACCCTCATGCTCACGGCCCATGCCCTGACCCCTGAAAACATGCGCCACTCCATGGAAAAGGGCGCAGATGCCTACGTTCCCAAGGATAAAATCACGGATATTCCCCTTTTCATTGCCGATGTTCTGGCCGCCAGAAGGGAAGGCAAGGAAGCCCATGCGGCCTGGTACGAATTCCTCACCCCGGCATTTGACCGGGTGTTTGGAAAGGGATGGCGGAAAAGCGATGCCGACTTCTGGGATGAATTTGAACAGAGAAAACAAAAATGATCGGACCCAGCTCTCCCCATTTATCCAAAGGGGACTTCTAATAATTTAGAATTTTGGCCTGGGTTCAAAGTGGAGCACTCATCTCAAAGGACAATGATGAGAGGTGGCCTAAAGGGGAAGGCTGACCCGGAACTCTGCCCCCTGCCCGTCCTCGGACAGGAGTTTAAGCCGTCCCCCCATGTCCTTGAGGAGGATCATGACCCCGGCCAGTCCCAAACCATGGCTTTCAATGGCCGAATCAATGGAGCCACCGGTGGTGAAATAGGTATCGAAAATCCGGACATGGTCCTCGGGGGGAATCCCCTGCCCATCGTCCCAGACCCCCAATACCATTTCCCGGCCCCGGGCGCCGTCCCGGATTTCCCCCCGGATGCCGGCGGATTCATTCCGGTGCTTCACGGCATTGGTCAAAAGATTTCTTAAAATCTGACGGGTCTTGGGCCCGTCCAGACGTACCCGACGCTCCCAGGTTCGTCCAGATAGTTCCAATTTCACCCCTGCGGTGAGGGCGGCGGCCTTTACCCCCTCCAGATTCCCGGCCCGGCGCACCCCGTCTGCGGCCTGGGGATGGGAAAGGTCAAAGACCTCCACCAGAACCGTGGTCACCAGATTTTCAATGGAAAATTCCGTCACATGCATCACCCCCTCACGGGAGCGACCCAGCTCCAGGACATCGTTGACCAGACGCTGGGCAATGAGGGCGTTGCGGGTAATCCGGCGCAGGACCTTGGCCTGTTTTTCGGTGAGGGGTCCGTAGACCTCGGGCCGGTTGAGCATGGATTTGGCCCCGGCATCAATGACGGAAAGGGGGACCTTAAGGTCGTGGATAAGGATCTCTGTTTTGATGGTGGTGTCCGGCATCTGCATAAATCCTTGCAATTGTTTTCAATGATTTTATATGGTAAATCCCAATAGTTATGCCTGAACCCGGGAATGTCTGCTGGGGACATTCTCATCACCCCATGGTTATACGGGGAAGCCCCAACCTTGTAAAGACCTTTGGAGTTTTTATGGAACAGGAAGCCTGCACCACCCAGGCCATGGCCGCCCGCATCGCCGCCCTTGAGGCGGAAAACCGATTCCTTAACCGCGTCATTGACACCGCCCCCATTCCCCTCTTCGTCCTGGACCGGGAACACCGCATCTCCCATTTCAACCGGGCCCTGGAATCCCTCACCGGACTCCATGCCGCAGACATGGTGGGCACGGACATGCAATGGAAGGCCTTTTACAACCAAAAGCGCCCGGTCATGGCCGACCTGATCCTGGACCATTCCGGCATTGAAGAGGCCCTCACCCACTATGGATCCAAATACCAGACACCGGCGGAAGAACCCCACCAAACTCAAGAAATGGCGGCCACGGATTTTTTCCCCGACCTCAGTCCCCGGGGCAAATGGCTCTTTTTCACGGCCGCCGCCCTCACCGATGAATCCGGGGAGATTGTGGGGGCCGTGGAAACCCTCCAGGACGTCACCCCGGAAAAACTGAAAAAACAGGCCCTGGAAAACCTCTCCCGCACCTATGGCCGGGTTTTAAACTTCATCCCCTACCCCATCATTGTCTACGATGAAACCCTGGCCGTCACCTATGTCAATCCCGCCTTTACCCGGAAATTCGGATGGGAACTTAAGGACATTGCCGGATGGGAACTCCCCTATGTGCCGGAGAACCGGGAAAAGGAAGACCAGGACATGATGGCCCGGTTCCGGAAAAAAAAGAAGGTCCGCTTTGAAACCCAGCGCCTCACCCGGGACGGCACCCTTTTGGACGTGGTCCTCTGGGCCGCCACCCATACCCGGTATGAAGACGGCGCCCTGGAACATTTTGTCATCCTCAGGGATGTGACCCAGGAAAAACGGCTGGCGGCCAACAATAAAACCCTGCTGCGCATTGCCAATGCCCTGCCCGAATATCCCGACCTGGAAGAGCTGATGGATTACATCACCCGGGAGGTTAAAGAACTGCTGGACACCGAAGGGGCAGTGGTTCTCCTCCACGATGAAATCAAAGGGGATCTTTTTTTCCTAGGGGCGGCCTACGACGATGCCCACACCGAAAAACGGGCCCGGGAAATCCGCTTTACCCTGGACGAGGTCTTTGCCGGCAAGGTCATGCGCACGGGCCAACCCGCCATGAGCAACAATGCCGATGCGGCCCTGACCCGCTACCCGGAGCGGGACCGGAAGTTGGGCTACCAAACCCGATCCATCCTCTGCGCCCCCATCCAAAGCCAGGGACGCATCACCGGTGTTCTCTGCGCCATGAACAAAAAAACAGGCCGGTTCAACGCCAATGACATGGAGCTGATGACCCTCATTGCCGGTACCCTGGGAATCTCCATTGAAAATGCCCGGTTCTCCGATGCCCTGAAAACCGCCTACCGGGAAATGGCCGGGCTAAACCGGGCCAAGGATAAGGCCATCAACCACCTTTCCCACGAACTGAAAACGCCGGTGGCCGTCCTCAACGGCTCCCTCCAGATTTTGCAGAAAAAACTGACCCCCCACGGCCAAATCAAGGTGGGGGCCACCCTCAACCGAATCCAGCGCAACCTGGATCGGATCATGGAAATCCAGGAAGAAACCGCCGACATCATGGCAAACAAGGAGTACAGCGCCCGGACGCTATTGTTGAAAATGCTGGCCGTGTGCAGGGACGAACTGGAGACCCTGCTGGAGCAGCAGCTCTCCCAGCCATGTCCCCCCGAGGATCCCATGGAAACCATCCGGGCCGTCATAGAGCGGGAATTCGGTCCCCGGGCCCTGGATTACCAGCGGATCCTGTTTGGGCCCCGGCTGGAGGAACACTTCCCCCGGATCTGCCAGGACTTCAACTTCAGGGATCTGGACATGGCCCTGGACATTGAAGACAACCTCCCCCCCCTGCGCTTCCCCGCCGAGGTCCTGGACAAAATTCTTGTGGGCCTCATCAAAAATGCCGTGGAAAACACCCCGGACCAGGGGCGCATCGAAATCCGGGCCCACCGGACCCCGGACATTCCCTGGAAGCCCCAGGCCCGTCAAACCCCCGGGATCTGCTTCCAGGTCCGGGATTACGGAGTCGGCATTGAGGCCCATCACCAAAAACGAATCTTTGAAGGATTCTTCTCCACCCAGGAGAGCCTGGACTACGCCACCAAAAGCCCGTATGCCTTCAACGCAGGGGGCCGGGGGGCGGACCTGCTGCGCATCAAACTCTTTGGCCTGCGACTGGGTTTTGAGATCGCCATGGAATCCCAACGCTGCCCCCATCTGATCACCAAAACCGAAGAAAACAAGACATTTGAATGTCCGGGACAAATTTCAGACTGCCCGTTTTGCAAAGGGCCCCAAGACTGCCTGAAATCAGGATTTTCTATATTTTCAGTATTCTTCCCGGAAAAACAATAAAAATTCTTTGACAAGGATCCGACCCTGGATTATGACTGAAAAACCATGGGTCACCATGGACACCACCCCATTCCAGACAGTGAAGGAGGAAGATCATGGCCCGTTCCCGGCATCTGAGTTTTTTTGACATCTATGAAAAAAACGCACGACTCTTTCCGGACCGGACCGCCCTGCACTGGAATCAGACCGATGTGAGTTACTCCCAACTCCTGGCCGACACCCGTGCCCTGGCCCAGGGTCTTTCCCAACTGGATCTTGCCCCGGGCAGCACCATCGGCATCCTCAGCAAAAACCATCCTGGATTTTTCCACCTCCTGGGGGCGGCCTCGGCCCTGAACCTCTGCCTGGTTCTCATGAACCGCCGGCTGGGGGCCGATGAACTGGACCACATCGTCCAGGACACCCGCCCGGCCCTTCTCATCTGCGACCAGGACATGGAATCCCAGGCCCGGGATCTGGTTCAAAACCACACCGGCCTGGACCAATACCTCACCCTGGACGGAGAGAAGCCCGGTCTGGCAGATTTCTACAAGGACGAAAGGCATTTCTCCCCCCGGGACCACGGCCACACCGATCCCTGGATCATCATCCACACGGCTGCGGTCCAGGGCAAACCCAGGGGGGCGGTCCTGAGCCAGGAAAACGTACTTCTGGCAAACCTTCAGCTCATGGAGGCCTTTCCCATCACCCGGGAAACGGTCCACCTCAACATTTTACCCCTCTTCCACATCATGGGGATCAACCTCGGTTTGGGCGTCCTCCAGGCCGGGGGTAAAAACATCCTGGTTGAAAAATTCGATCCCCCCCGCTGTTTAGACCTGATCCAGGACCAGCAGGTTACCCTGTTTGGCTCCTTTCCCCCCATATTGTCCACCCTCATGGACGCAGCACAGGAAAAGGAAGCCCTGCTTTCCAGCCTTTCCATTGTTGCGGGCATCGACGCCCCCGACACCATGGAAAAATGGGAAGCCATGACCTCCTCCCGATTCTGGACCATGTACGGCCAGACCGAGACCTCGGGGCTTGTGACCTTTTCCCCCCACAGTGAAAAACCGGGATCGGCGGGCCGGATCTCCCATCTGGCCCGCATTGAGATCGGAGACGACCGGGACCAGATCCTGGACCGGGGCCAAACCGGAGAAATCCTGGTCAAGGGCCCCCTGGTTTTCCAGGGATATTGGAACTGCCCGGATCTCAATGCCCACACCGCCCGAAACGGATGGCACCACACCGGTGACCTGGGAATGATCGATGGAGACGGCTTCCTTTACTTCAAGGGACGCAAGGCGGAAAAGGAACTCATCAAACCCGGCGGAGAAAATGTCTTCCCGGCCGAGGTGGAGAATGCCATCCTCCGCCACGGAGCTGTCAAGGAAGTCTGCGTATTCGGCGTCCCCGACCCCAAATTCGGGGAGGGAATCAAGGCCGTCTGCAGCCTCCATCCGGGCAAGGAATTGGACGCGGAAGGCCTCATCGCCTTCACCGGCAGTTGCATTGCCGGATACAAGAAGCCGCGATATGTGGACTTCATCGACCAATTGCCCAAAACCCAGGACGGCCATGTGGACCGGGAAAAGATCAAACGCGACTTTTCCTAGAAAAACAATTCCTTACAGAACCGCATTTAGGCTTGACGCGGACAGCAGTTTTTACTATGGGTGAACCCTAAGGGGTTGAACACACACAACATTTTACCATTCCACATTATCGATTTGCACCATTGAATCGCCCGGACAGCTTTGTCTCCGGGCCGGGGATATCCTTCAATTTTTTAATTTGGGAGGTCTTTCCACATGGAGCACCTGGAAATTTCCGACGTCACCCTTGCCTTCGGCGGGCTCAAGGCCCTGTCCGACGTGGACATGACCATTGAGCCGGGCTTGATCACCTCCATCATCGGGCCCAACGGAGCCGGGAAAACCAGCATACTCAATTGTATTTCCGGTTTCTACCATCCCAACCGGGGGGAAATCTCGTACAAGGGACGGGACATTGCCCATGCCTCCCCCCACAAAATATCCACCCTGGGCATTGCCCGGGCCTTCCAGAATCTGGAACTCTTTTCCGGACTTTCGGTTCTGGAAAATCTCCTCCTGGCCCGGCACAAACATCTGAATTACTCCCTACTCCATGCCATTTTCTTCCATGGCAAAGCCTCGCGGATCGAGGCGGAAAACCGGGCCTATGTGGAGGAAATCGATGATTTCCTCCA
>JAKSBM010001031.1 GCA_022361135.1 Desulfobacterales bacterium
GCCACCAAAAACGGGGCCTTTGATTTCCTGGAAAAACCCCTGTCCATCGACAAGGTCATGGTTACCATTAACAATGCCCTGAACTTCCGCAAACTGGAGGAAGAAAACCAATACCTGCGGAAAAAGAACATCGAGAAGAATTCCATCACCGGCACCAGTCCGGCGGTGCAAAAACTCTACGGGGAAATCATGACCGCCGCCCCATCCGATGCCGCCATCCTCATCAAGGGTGAAAACGGCACGGGCAAGGAAATGGTGGCCCGGACCCTGCATCAGTTCAGCGGCCGCCCCGAAGGCCCGTTCATCATCCTCAATTGTGCAGCCATTCCTGAAGAAAACCTGGAAAGCGAATTGTTCGGCCATGAAAAGGGCGCCTTTGACCAGGCCACATCCAAAAACCTGGGAAAATTTGAACTGGCCTCAGGCGGCACCCTCTTTTTGGACGAAATCGGGGACATGAACATCACCACCCAGGCCAAAATCCTCCGGGCATTGGAATCCAAAACATTCCAGCGCATCGGCGGCGGCCGCACCCTGGAAATGGATGTCCGCATCATTGCCTCGTCCAACAAGGATCTGGAAGGGGAAATCCAAGCGGGCCGTTTCCGCCAGGATCTCTACTTCCGCCTCAATGTCATTCCCCTGGAAGTGCCTTCCCTGAGGGATCGCGCAGCCGATATCCCCCTGCTGGCAGACACCTTTCTCACCAGCCTGGCCCAGAACAATTCGGAAGAGGCCAAAACCCTGTCCCAGGAAGCCCTAGAACGTCTGGCCCAATACCCATGGCCCGGCAATGTCCGGGAATTGAAAAATCTGTTGGAACGCCTCCAGATCATGGTGGATAAAACGGAAATCCAATTGGCAGACCTGCCCCATCCCTATCGGCCTGAACCCTCGGCCCCCGGTGGGAATGAACGACGCTGGCTTTTTAACCTGGAAAACCTGGAGGAGGCCAGAAAGGCCTTTGAAAAGGAATTCATCCGTCGCCGGGTGGAATTGTCCCAAGGCGACCTCGGTGCCGTGGCCAAGGAAATCGGCACCAATGTTCAATTCATCAAAAAACAATTGGGCACAGACCAATAATGCGTATCATCAGTGGTGAAAACCGCGGCCGGAAGCTGGCCCAGATCGAGGGATGGGACATCCGCCCCACCGCCGACCGGGTCCGGGAGGCCATATTTAATATCCTGGGTCCCACCATCCGCCACGCCCGGGTGCTGGATATCTTTGCCGGCACCGGCGCCCTGGGGCTGGAAGCCCTGAGCCGGGGAGCGGCCTCCGCCGTCTTTGTGGAATCGGCCCCGGCCTCGTGCAAGGCCATCACCGAAAACATCAACCGGTGCAAAAAAGAAGACAAAGCCCTGCTTCTCAAACAAGATGCCACCCGCCTGCCCTATCCCCTGCCCATGGATCAAAAGGACAAATTTGACCTGGTCTTCATGGATCCGCCCTATGACAAGGGGCTGGTGGAAGACATCCTCACCCAGGAGGCATTTTTCACCCTCCTGGCCCCCGGTGCCCGGGTGATGGTGGAACAATCCACCAAGGAGCCGCCGGTGAAAACGCCCGCAGGACTTGACATTTACCGCCAAAAAAAATACTCAAAAACCCGGGTTACCATTTTTAACGCGGTCTGATGCCAATAGGACATAAAGATGTGTAAGAAAAAAATTGCAGTCTATCCCGGCTCCTTCGACCCCTTGACCAATGGTCATGCCGACGTCATCGAACGGGCCTTGGAAATATTTGACGAAGTCATCGTCGCTGTACTGAATAACCCCAAGAAAAAAGGGCTTTTCACCCCGGATGAGCGGGTGGACATGATCAATGAATGTTTCAAGGATCACCCCAATGTCAAGGCCGACGCCTTTGACGGTCTGCTGGTGGATTACGCCCGCATGAAAAATGCCGTGGCCGTCATCCGGGGCATGCGGGCCATTTCCGACTTTGAAAGCGAATTCCAGATGGCCCTGATGAATCGTAAACTATACAAGGACGTCCAGTCGGTCTTCCTCATGACGGGGTTGCGGTGGATTTTCACCTCCTCATCCATCATCAAGGAAGCGGCCCAATTTGGGGGGGATGTTTCGGACATGGTTCCGGCACCGGTCCAGATGAAGCTTCTGGAAAAGTTTCCCCTGCTCAATCAGAACAAGGATAACGCCTAGCATGGATCTCTGGCAACTCCACGTATTTGTCAGCGTGGTGGAGGAAAAAAGTTTTTCCAAGGCCTCCAATGCCATCAACCTATCCCAGCCCACGGTCTCCAGCCACATCAAGGAGCTGGAAGCCCATTTTCAATGCCGCTTGTTGGATCGTTTGGGCCGAAAAACAGAACCCACCCGTGCCGGTTCCCTGCTGTATACCCACGCCAAGAAACTGCTTGCCATGCGGGATACCACGGAATCGTCCATGCAGGAATTCCTGGGGTTAACCCGGGGGGAGCTTGCCATTGGTGCCTCCACCATTCCGGCGGGCTATCTTCTGCCCCAAATCATGGGCCGGTTCACCCAAAAATATCCCCAGGTCAAACTGGTGGTGGAGTCGGGGGACACCCGGCAGATCATCCAGAAGGTGAGGGAAGGCCGGGTGGAACTTGGGGTGGTGGGGGCATTGACACGGGATCCTGCGGCCGAGCAGGCCGTAATCCAGGAAAAATGGATGGCCGATGAAATGCGCCTCATTGTCCCGGCCGACCATGCCTGGGCCCGCCGGGACCAGATTTCCCTGGACGATTTGGCCCAGGAGCCCTTCATCGGACGGGAGCCGGGTTCCGGCACCTGGCGCTCCATTTTGAAAAGCATGGCCCAGGCTGGATTTGACGGAGACGGCCTCAATGTCCGGGTAACCATGGGAAATTCCACGGCGGTGATCCAGGGCATCCTCAACGGGGTGGGGGTTTCCATCCTTTCCACCGTGGCCGTGGCCCATGAAGTGGCCGCGGGCAGGCTGGCCGCACTCCCGGTCCAGGGGTTGGATTTACACCGTCACTTCTACCTGACCCTGGCGCGGAAACGGAGCCGGTCCCCCCTGTGTGAAAAATTCATCCATTTCCTTGAACAGGGGATCAATACCCCACAGGGCCAATGATCCCCCGCCAGAGCCCGGCGAAAACCAATTCGGGCTGTCGTTTTAATCTCCTATTCCTGGACCATGAGGTTCAGGGTTTCAATGATTTCGCCGTGCTCCGTATCAATGATCTCAACCATGGATTTGTGCTTCCGCTTTTTCAATTCCCCAAAGATACCCCGTTTCTTTTTAAATGTAGCGGCAAAGGCCAGGGCATCTTCCATCAGGCACTCCACATTGTCGCTGGCCTTTTGAATCACCTGCCTGGCAAACAATTCATCGGCCGTCACCCGGCGACCTGTGAGGAGTAACTCCGTAAAGAAAGGATCTGGAATGGCCTTGGCCACAAAGGCAATCATGCCCGGGAAAAAGGGAACCGAAACATCCACTTCGGGAAAACAAAAATATCCCCGATCCCGTTTCATGAATCTGAAATCACAGGCACAACTGAGGATGGCCCCGTTGCCAAAGGCATGGCCGTTGATGGCCGCAATCACCGGAATGGGATAGAGCAGAAAGCGTTTAAAAATATCGTCCATGAGGTAGAGAAATTCCTTCACCGGATCGGTGTCGCCGTCCATGAACTTTTTCCCCATCCACTCCAAATCAACACCCTGGGAAAAATTTCTTTCATCGGTTGAAGTCAGTACCATGGCCGTCATTTCCCCATCGGCAAGGATCTGATCCAGGCAGGTGTGCATCTCCTCTGCGAATTTTAGATTCATGGTATTGGCGGCATTGCACATCTCCACCACGGCGATTCCATCCTGACTTTTCCACTGAACAACGGCCATGGGCCCTCCTTGGGTTTAAATGTCAACGAGATTTGGTTCAAATCTTTTAATCCAAATGTCCTTGGTTTTCAAGGCAGAACCGCCTTGAATTCCTTGGTTTGCCCCCCGGAAAAAGGGCATTGACAACTTTTCCTTTTTCTGACAAGCTCCGCAAGTATTATATCGTTACGCAGTTTTTGGCTGGTGACAATCAACATGAACAGGAAGGCGCCATGATTATTGGATTAGATGTTGGCGGCACGCACACGGACGCTGTTCTCCTCAGCAACAAGGGTATAGAACAACAAGTAAAAGTTCCCACTGATCCCAATGACCTTTTCAATACGGTTTTATCGGGTTTCACCGGATTGCTTTCCGCCACCGACCCTGCCCAGATTCGCCGGGTGGTTATCTCCACCACCCTGACCACCAATGCCCTGGTAAACCAGACCATGGAACCGGTGGGTATGATTGTCTCCGCCGGCCCGGGAATTGATCCCGAATTTTTCAGAACCGGCAAACATTACTATACGGTGTCCGGCTCCATCAACCACAGGGGGCGGGAAAAGGCCCCGGTCAATGAAATGGAAATCCAGGACATTGCCAAAAAGCTGCAAAAGGAAGGGGTGGAATATGTGGGCGTTGTCTCCAAATTCTGTGTCCGGAACCCTTCCCACGAAATCCTGATCAAACGCATCCTTAACAAATATTTTAAAAAGGTTTTCCTGGGCCACCACGTTTCCGGGAATCTCAACTTTCCCCGGCGCATCGCCACCACCCATTTAAATGCGGCGGTATTTGCCATCCATAAATCCTTTTTCGAAGCGGTTAAACAATCCCTGTCGGAAAAGGGGTTGAACATCCCCATCCAGATCCTCAAGGCGGACGGGGGAACCATGACCCTGGAATCCTCCATGTCCTTTCCCGGCCAGACCATCCTTTCCGGTCCGGCCGCATCCATCATGGGCGCCATTCCCCATGCACCGGCACAGCAGGATGCCATTGTCCTGGATGTGGGTGGAACCACCACGGACATCGCCTTTCTGGTGGATCGGGCGCCCCTTTTGGAACCCGTGGGCATCCAGCGGGGAAGATATAAAAGCCTGATCCGCAGCCTGCGCACCGACTCCAAGGGCATCGGCGGAGACTCGGCCCTGCGGGTTGAGGAGGGTACCCTTTCCGTGGGACCCGACCGCCAGGGACCGGCCATGGCCTTTGGCGGCCCCCTGCCCACCCCCACCGACGCATTGGTGGTTCTGGGCCTCATGGACCAGGGGGACACGGAGCGGGCCCGCCAGGGCATCCAATCCATTGCCCGGGAACTGGATATGGATATGGAAGCCGCCGCACAGCATATCTTCAAACAATGCTGCACCATCATCCTGAAAAAAACCTTTGAAATGATCGATCAGCTCAACTCCCAGCCCGTTTACACGGTCCACGACTTCCTGGAGGGGTACAAACTCAGCCCCCGAAAAATCCTGGTCCTGGGTGGGCCGGCCCGCTTCTTTGCCCAGAAAATCGAAGAGCTGTACCAAATCGAAACCATCGCCGTGCCCGGCTCCTCCGTGGCCAACGCCACTGGCGCGGCCCTGGCGCGGACCACCTGCGAAGTCACCTTGAATGCAGACACGGAACAGGGCATTGTCACCGCCCATGAGGAGGATTTTGCCGAACCCATTTCCAAGGCCTATTCCGAGGATGATCTCATGGAAACCGCCTACACCCTTCTCAAGGAAAAGGCCGTGAACTCCGGTGCCGATGAAGATGCCCTGGAGGAAGTGGAAGTGGTGGAATTCCAGAAATTCAACATTGTCCGGAATTTTTCTCCCCGCGGGAAAATCTATCGCACAAAAATGCAGCTCAAACCCGGATTGATCAAGGGATACGACACGGTTCTACAATCGCAGCAAGGGGAAATATCATGTTAAATGCATCCAAAAGAACGGGTCTTGTTTTCTTTCCCGCCTTTGACTGGGCCATTGACCCCACCCACCCCGAACGGGAGGAACGCCTTCTCTACACCCAGGACCAGGTCACCGAGGAAGGGGTGTTTGATATCCCGGGCATTGTGGAATACAAACCCGAAATCATCACGGCCGAAGATATTCAACGATGCCATTTCTGCAGTCCGGATGAACGGACGATCACCACGGAATCCCATTTGATCTCCGCCGGGGGGGCCAAGGCCATTGCCGATGCCGTCCTCACACGGGAAGTGGAAAATGGTTTTGCCCTGGTCCGGCCACCGGGCCACCACGCCATGCGAGTCTCCCACGGGGGACGCGGTTTCTGCCACATCAACATCGAAGCGGTCATGGTGGAATATATCCGCTCTCAATACGGGGTCAAGCGCATTGCCGTCATTGATACGGATTGCCACCACGGGGACGGTACCAATGATATTTTCTGGCACGATCCCGATATTTTATTCATCTCCCTTCACCAGGACGGCCGGACCATGTATCCGGCAACCGGCTTCCCCGGGGAGTTGGGCGGCCCCAATGCCAAGGGATCCAACCTGAATATCCCCCTGCCTCCGGGCACCTCCACCGAAGGGTATCTCTACGTGATCCGCAATTGCGTCCTGCCGGTCCTTGAAGCCTTCAAACCCGACCTGGTGGTGAACTCCGCCGGACAGGACAACCATTACACCGACCCCTTGACCAATATGAATTTTTCGGCCCAGGGCTATGCCAAGCTCACCTCCATGCTGAAGCCGGACATCGCCGTCCTGGAAGGGGGCTATGCCATTGAGGGGGCCCTGCCCTATGTCAACCTGGGCATTATTCTGGCCATGGCCGGCATTGACTACAGTGGTGTGGTGGAACCGGATTATAATCCCGAACGCCTCAAGCAATCGGTGAGCATCACCGACAAGATCAAAAAAACCACCGATCAGATCAACGGTTACTGGAAAAAACGCCATCGGATGCGGGAAGAGGCGGGCTCCCCCGGAGATCTCCAGGTCCGGCACCGGGAAATCTTCTACGACACGGACAATATCTTTGAGCGACAAAAGGAAAAGATCCGCATCTGCCGGGACTGCGGCGGCTGCTTTCAATTGGACTCCACCGCGACACCGGGGGGACATGTTCTCGGGGTTCACATCCCCATCAATGCCTGCCCGGCGTGTGTGGAACAAGGCTATGCCCTGTTTGACCAGGCCGATGCATCCAAGTATAATAGGATCTTTCTCCAGGACCGCCCCAAGGGCGAATATATTATAAAGGAATGATCCCTGGGCGGTTTATCGCCCTTTGCAGCACCCATGAATCCAACCGCATCACTTGAAAAACTGAGATTAAGATCCCGCCTGATCCAAGGCGTTCGCACATTTTTCCATGACCGGGGGTATTTGGAAGTTGAACCCCCCGTCCTGGGGCCGGAAATCATCCCCGAGGCCTATATAGACCCCATCACTTCGGGGGATTCCTTCCTGCCGGCTTCCCCGGAAATATACATGAAACGACTCCTGGCCCGGGGGCACACCAGACTATTTCAAATCTGTAAATGTTTCCGCCGGGACGAGCATGGAGACCGCCACCTTTCCGAATTCACCATGCTGGAATGGTATGGGGCCCACCAGACCTACCTGGATCTCATGGCGCAATGCCAGGACCTTTTCCGCCACCTGGCCCAGGTCCTGGACATGGGAACAACCCTCCACTATCAGGGGAAAACCATTGACCTGTCCGGCCCCTTTGAACGGCTCACCGTGGCCCAGGCCTTTGAACAATACAGCACCATGGACTGCTGGCAGGCCCTGGACCAAGGCAAATTCGATGAAATCATCTCCTTTGACATCGAACCGGCCCTGGGGATGAATCGCCCCCTCATCCTCCAGGACTACCCCAGCCCCCTGGCCTCCCTGGCCGAACTCCTTCCCGGGGATCCCACATTGGCCCAGCGGTTTGAACTCTATGCCTCCGGCATGGAGCTGGCCAATGGCTTCACCGAACTCACCGACCCCATAATCCAAAGGCAACGGTTTGAAGAAGAAAATGCCATCCGAGTCCAACGGGGTCAATCCCCACTCCCCCTCCCCGAACAATTCCTTTCCGACTTGGAAAAGCTGCCCCCTGCAGCTGGAATTGCCCTGGGATTGGACCGATTAATAATGTTGTTCACAAACGAAAAGTCCATTCACAATATCGTATCCTTTTCTCACAATCCGTAATACCCCACCCCGAATAATTCAACTTTGTTGCATTTTTAATTACTTATGTTTCAGGTAAATTTTTATTACATTTTATTACATTTATACCATTGACTGGATATTTTATTCCACATAAACATCGGATCTGATTTGGATTGTACCTACAATTCTCATCAAAACATTAACCCAACTCATTTCAATTTTTTTAAAAAGGAAAAAAAGATGAAAAAAATGAGAATTTTTGCTGTTGCTCTGGCCATGGTTACCGCCTTCGCCATGACTGCCTCCGCTGCCGACTGGAACTTCTACGGCAACGCTCGTATTGCTACCTTCGTAGCTGACAACGACACCACCAACGACACTGAATTCAGCGAAAGCCTGCACGGCAACTCCCGCATCGGTGCCAAGGTTAAAGTTAGCGACGAACTGTCCGGCCGTTTCGAATACGGTGCCTTCGAAGGTAACGCCAACATCCGCCTGCTGTACGGTGCCTGGAACTTCGGCGCTGGCACCCTGATCGTTGGTCAGGATTATGCTCCTGCTTGGATGTCCGTATCCAACCAGGCTTATGCTGGTGACAACGGCCTGGGCGGCTGGGGTGAAAACTACACCGACCGTACTCCCCAGATCAAACTGGTTTTCGGTGGTCTGAAACTGGCCTTCCTGGAACCCAACACCAACTACTACGCTGCTGCTCCTGCTGACGTAGCCGCTGAAGACACCGCCACTTCCTACGACATGCCCGCCATCCAGGCCAAATACACCCTGAAGTA
>JAKSBM010000671.1 GCA_022361135.1 Desulfobacterales bacterium
AGTGAACTCACGGATATGATCCACAACGTCCGGGACTATGGAGATGTGAAAAAAGTGGTGGACCGGATGATGACGGAAACGGAAATTCTCAAGGACTCGGGCTCCAAACTCCAGAAACGGATGCAGGTCTCATCCAATGAATTGAATCAGCTCCACCGGGAGCTTGAGAAATCCCAGAAAGAAGCCCAGACCGATGCCCTCACCGGCCTCATCAACCGCCGAGGGCTGGGCAAAGCCTTGGAGGTGGAACGCATCCGGGCCCGGCAGAACAAGACGCCTTTTTCCATTATTCTTCTGGACATTGACCATTTTAAACGGGTCAATGACAATTTCGGCCACCTGGTGGGGGACAGCCTGCTCAAGGGATTGAGCATCATCATAAAAAAACAGATTCGGCGAAACGACGTGGCCGTGCGATTCGGGGGGGAAGAATTTCTCATCCTCCTGCCCGAAACCCACCTTGAAGGGGCGGTGGCCGTGGCGGAAAAATTAAGAAATGCCCTGTCGTCCAAGGAATGGAAGGTCCGGGAATCCGGAAAAAGCATGGGGCGCATCACCGCATCCATGGGTGTGGCCACCCATGAACCCGATGATACGGAAGAGAGTTTTATCCAGCGTGCGGACCGGGCCGTGTACATGGCCAAGACCACGGGCCGCAACAAGGTGTTTAGTCAGTCCGATCTCCAGAATTAATCCGGGCCATGTGGTAGGAATCCAGATACCGCCCCCGGAAAAAGAGGGCATCCACCGCCGTGCCTTCCATGTCAAATCCAAATTTTTCATAGAGATCGATGGCCACCCGGTTTTCACTGCTCACCTCCAGTTCCAGCCGGGTGAGGTTAAGCCAATTGTCCGCCATATTAATGAGTTCGGCCATGAGGGCGGTGCCGCAGCCCTTTCCCTGGTACCTGGGATGGACGGCCAGGCCGAACCGGCCCACGTGTTTGCGGCGGGGTGATGTTTCCAAAAGAATCCCCATGTGGCCCACCACCCGATTATCGTACATCACCACCAATTCAATGGAGTGGTCGCTTTTCTCCTTGTAAAAATTCATCCAGAATTCCCTGGATCCATAGGGAAGTTGGCTGGTCTGTGAAATCACGGATTCAAAGCTGTAAATTTCTATGATTTCTTCATAATCGGCCTGGCTGGCCCGACGGACGCGAATGGACATGGTTTGACTCCTTACACTTGCATGGATAATCATGGATTGTTACGAAAACCCGACGTCTCCGGGCTGGTCTTACGAAGGGATGGGTTGCGATGGGGAAAAGGGGATATACAGAGACGTATGTTTCAAATATACCACTCTGAATTCATTCGGGAAAGTCCAACCCACATATTTCACGGCAATTTACCCCAGGAGGATTGCCCCCCTGGAACCAAGGTCGCCTCTGCCCGATTCAACGGGAATCCGCCGTCGCCGATTCCCCCTGGGACGAAGGATTATAGCAATTCTCAAAAATATATTCCTAAACCATAGACCCAATTTGCGATTAATTTGAGCTCTCACATGTATGAAGCTTGGCCCCATTCCATTTGGAATATTATTTTAAAAAATCACGATGATTTAAACACCTTTCCCACACGGGGACCATATGACTTGCCAATCACACCCGGGGGATCAGGTGATGGCGGGGGGAGGGAGATGGAACGGGCGTTAAGGACTCTGGCAGCTTCAGGAAGAATGGGACAGAGTCCTTCGCAGGCGTTGCGGTCAGGACGACCGCAACGGTGGCAGTGGAATCTTCCTCCCCTCGCCATCGCCGGGTTGGGAGAAACACCTTCGAATCAAATGAAGAAAGGCCCATTCAATCGGAACGTTATTTTGGAAATCACTATAGAATCGCACCTTATAGGCCGGACAACCCATGTCCATAATTATCCGCACAAACCGAACCGATCCATGGCAATATCCCCCATGCCAGGAGCTGGACACCAAAGCCACGGCGCCGGTAGCAACCGAGCGGGAGTTCTAATCCCCGTCGTCCTCCACGGTGCGGGTGAGATCAATGGAGAGGGCATAGGCCCCGCCTTCCAATGTTGCGGTGACCGGGAAATCCCCCTTTTCAAAGACCTTGAGCATGGCACGGTTGGAGGAAAGGACATCCGCCGTCATG
>JAKSBM010001059.1 GCA_022361135.1 Desulfobacterales bacterium
ACGGTGTCATACCCCTGGATGGGCATCACCGGTGCAAAGGGTTCCTCAATGAGGCTTTTTGATTCCGGATCCAGGTTCGTGGCCACGGTGGGGGTGTAAAAATACCCCCTATCCATTCCGTCGGGCCGACATCCCCCCCAGAGAATCTTCCCTCCCCGCTCCTGGATATCGGCCACAAAGGCCTGGGTGGCTTCCAGGCGACGGGATTCAAAAAGGGGGCCCACTTCCACAAAGGGGTCCAAACCGTTTCCGATTTTCAATTGGGATACCCGTTCTACCACGGCTGCCTCAAACTCAGCTTTGATTTCATTGGGCACCAAAAACCGACTGGGGGAAATGCAAACCTGGCCCATGTTCCGGTACTTGGCAAAGGCAGCGGCCTGGGCCGCCTCCTCGGGCGGGATATCGGGCAGAACCACAAAGGGAGAATGCCCTCCCAGTTCCAGGGAAATTTTTTTCATTTCCCTGGCGCAGGCCTGGTACAATTCCCTACCCACTTCAAGGGAACCGGTGAAACTGATTTTCTTAATCCGTGGATCCCCAACAAAAACACGGGAACAGGCACCGGCATCCCCCACCACCAGATTCACCACCCCCTTGGGGAATCCCACCTGATCCATGAGTTCAAAAATCCGGGCCTGGGCCAAGGGGGCCTGGCTGGCCGGCCGGTTCACCACCGTACACCCTGCGGCCAGGGCCGGAGCCATCTTCCGGGCGGACAGGAGCAAGGGAAAATTCCACGGAGAAATGGCCGCCACAGGCCCCACGGGATGGCGAATGGTCAGATGGCGCTTATCTGCCATCCGCTGGGGAATCACATCCCCGGCCGAACGCTTTACCTCTTCGGCATACCATTCATACTGATCCGCAGCCCCATTGACTTCCCCCTTGGATTCCGGCAAGGGCTTTCCCACTTCCAATGTGAGCAGGCGGGCCAATTCATCCTGATTTTTTCGAATGGCCAGGGCCAGGGTCTGGAGGAGACCCGCCCGTTCATAGACGGTTTTGGCAGACCATTCCCCAAAGGCATCATGGGCAGCTGTAACAGCTTCCAGGGCCTGGGCTTCACCACCATATTCAATTTCTTCCAGGGATTCTTCCGTTGCCGGATTGATGACATGG
>JAKSBM010000597.1 GCA_022361135.1 Desulfobacterales bacterium
CCCCCAGCCGCAGGCCAAAGACCCCCACATTGACCCAGACCGCCTTGATCCGGGGGTAGGCATCCAGGACAGACAGGGTCTCCTTGATGCTCACCAGGGTCTCCCCGGGGGCGCCCAGGAGCAATGAAACCCCGAAATCAATGCCCACCTCACTGAGGTGGTCCAGACTCTGGCGGATATCGGCCACCCGGTATCCCCGGTTGAGGTTGGCCAGCATCCGGGCCGAAGCCGTTTCCACGGACAGCCCCACGTAGGTGCATCCCGAAGCGGCCAGCAATTGACAAAACTGCCTGGAAAACCCCAGGGGCTTAAAATTCCCGGCCCGCCACTTCACTTCGGCCTTCATTTCCGTCATTCCCCTTAAAATGCGGCGAAAATGGGGAATGGGCCGATTCAAGCAGGTGTCGCAGAAAATCAAGGCATCGGATCCCGTGGTTTTCCGAATGTGGGCGATCTCATCCAGAACCCGCTGGGTGGTTTTCAAGCGATAGCCCCGCTCCCCCATCCCATAGCAATGGATGCAATTATTGATGCAGCCCCGCTTGGTGGTAATGCCCCAGGGGATCTCCATCTTATTGTAATAATCCACATCAAAGAGATCATAGGCGGGCATGGCAATGTGATTGAGATTGGCCGCCCGCACCGGGGGATTGGCATAGACGGTATCTCCGCTGCGCACCACAATGCCGGGGATTTCCTTGAGGGCATAGGGATGATTCATCCGGGAGAGGAAGAGGGGAAAGGTATCGTCGCACTCCCCCATGAGCCCATATTCCAGATTCAGATAAACCAGCCAGTCCCGGGGAAAATAGTCAAACCCCACCCCACCGGCCAGAATCACGGCATTGCTGCGCCGCTGGATCAGATCCGTAACCGATCGGATCAAGGGGTGGCTGTTTTCAAACCCCTTGGGAAACCCCATGTCGCCTTCGGGGGTATCGCAGGTCACCATGGGAATGGAGAGGGTCACCAAATCCGGCTCAAAGGTTTTGAGGAGGGCTCCCAAATCCGGCAGGGGATCCGGGGAGACCAAACAATCAAAGACGCGGACATCATGTCCACGCTCACGGGCCATTCCCGCGATCTGGGCGACCCCGGTGGGGGACATGGGCAAACGATTTCCAGACACCACCAATACCTTCATAGAAAATGCTCCCATACCAATCTAAGGTTGGTTGATGATATTTTAAGACGCTGACAAATGGATGAAATGACGAAAAGAAAGAATTTGGATATTATTTTTTGTACCATATCCCCCTGATCCCTGTAAAATATTTTTCCACTCCCCCCCAATTTATTTCCACGGAAAATCCGACATAACACACCCGAATAATGACTCATTTTCACCCCCCGCTTTTAAGACATTCCCGGGCGGGGTTATCTTTCCTTCAGAAACAAACAAAAATAAACAAAAACGCTCATGAATTATAAAAAGAATATGGACAAGCTATTACTTAAATGCGAGAATGGGCCGCTTTTAAATTGACTCGCTCTATTTTTCATATTGTGTTGATAAAAACGGCGCGTCTCGACTTTTTCTTTGGGAGAAATTGATTATGCCCGGATTACTACCGAACATTGATCCTGATGGGCTGCTGGAATACTCCGTAGTATACACAGACCGTGCCCTGAACCACATGTCCAAGAAATTTCAGGGAGCCATGAATGATATTTCAGCCAACCTGAAAGAAGTTTACAACGCCGATGCCGTTGCCATCGTTCCCGGCTCCGGAAGCTATGGAATGGAAGCCATTGCCCGACAGCTGGCCACGGATAAAAAATGCCTCATTGTCCGCAACGGATGGTTCTCCTTCCGTTGGAGCCAGATCTTTGCCGC
>JAKSBM010000177.1 GCA_022361135.1 Desulfobacterales bacterium
GAATTGGAGAACGCCTACCCAGGTGGAGGCCTTGAGCCCGCCGGTGACCACGTAGAACCAGACGATGAAGGCCATGAAAATCAGGCCTGCGGTCTGGGGCACCCCGGCAACCCAGTAAAAGAGTTTGGCCGCAGCAATGAGCTGGAGGCCGGAATAGAAGATGGAATAGAGGAAGGCGGCAATGACCGTGAGCCACCGGATGGCTTCATTATTGTAATAATAGGCAAACATGTCACCCGGTGTAATAAAGCCGTAGCGCTTACCCAAAAGCCAGTTCCGTTTTGCAAAAAAGGCACCGGTGATGGGTATGGTCAGTACGTAAAAGGAGGCAAAAGCATATACCAGACCGGCCTTCCAGATGGCTCCGGGGTGGCCGATGAATGTCCAGCCGGAAAAGGAAGCGGCTGTGGCGGCCATCAAAAAGGCGATGAATGGAATGGATCTGCCTGCAATGGCGTACCCCGACGCCTTTTTCTCCGTGAAGAACCCCCGTAGACCCCACCAAAAACAATAGATTATGTATAATCCCAAAAGGACGTAGACCCACATTTTTGGATCCATAAAGTGATCCCTCCTGTTTTATTTGGTTAATAATCTGATGATGGTTTCCGGCAGCTACGGATACTCAGGGCATGGCGCACCACCTCCTTTCCATTATGATTCCATTTTATTGATTCTCCTCAATTGTTTAGGCATCTTTTCCATAACCGATTTTTCCCAGAGAGGTTTCGATTTCACCCAGAATGGCATAGTCGTCGATGGTGGCCGGTACCTTGTAGGACTTGCAGTCGGCAATGGAGCGCATGGTGCCCCGAAGGATCTTGCCGGACCGGGTCTTGGGCAGGCGTTTGACCACGGTGGCGGTTTTGAATGCGGCCACGGGACCGATTTTTTCCCGGACCAGTTTCACCACTTCCTTGACCAATTCTTCTTCGTCCCGTTCCACTCCGGCATTGAGAACCATTAATCCCAAGGGGATCTGGCCCTTGAGGCTGTCGGCCACGCCCATGACCGCACATTCGGCCACATCGGGATGGGCAGCGATGACTTCTTCCATGGCTCCGGTGGAGAGCCGGTGACCGGCCACATTGATGATGTCGTCGGTGCGGGCCATGACAAAGATATAGCCGTCTTCGTCCATGTAACCGGCATCGGAGGTTTCATAGTATCCCGGGAATTGGGACAGGTAGGCATCCTGGTACCTGGCATCGTTTTGCCAGAGGGTGGGCAGGGTGCCCGGCGGCAGGGGCAATTGGACCACAATGGCGCCGATGCCGCCCCGGGGGACTTCATCCCCGGCCTCGTCCACCACCTTGACCTGCCAGCCCGGAGCCGCCTTGGTGGGGGAACCGGGTTTAACCTCATATTGGTGGAGCCCCAGGCAATTGGCTGCAATGGCCCATCCCGTTTCCGTCTGCCACCAATGGTCGATGACCGGAACGCTCAGGTTCTTCTCTGCCCATTCCAGGGTATCGGGATCGGTCCGTTCCCCGGCCAGGAAGAGTTGTTTGAATTCGGAGAGATCAAATTCCTTGATCATTTCCGCACTGGGATCTTCCCGTTTGATGGCGCGGAATGCCGTGGGGGCGGTGAACATGGTCTTGACGCTGTGCTGGGAAATCACCCGCCAGAAGGCAGACGCATCCGGGGTGCCCACGGGTTTGCCTTCGTAGACGATGGTGGTGCATCCCTTGAGCAGTGGACCGTATACAATATAAGAATGGCCAACCACCCAGCCGATGTCCGAGGCGGCCCAGTAAACATCCCCGGCCTTGACGTTGTATATGGCTTCCATGGACCATTTCAGTGCAACCATGTGGCCGCCATTGTCCCGGACCACGCCCTTGGGCTGTCCCGTGGTTCCCGAGGTATAAAGGATATAAAGGGGATCAGTGGCTTCCACGGGGACGCATTCGTGGGGGGATGCCTGGTACATGACGTCGTTCCAGTCATAGTCCCTGCCGTCCACCATGGAGGCCTGGGCCTGGGGCCGTTGAAAGACGATGCAGGCGTCGGGCTTGGCATCGGAGAGGTCAATGGCCTCGTCCAATAAGGGTTTATATTCGATTACCCGGGTGACCTCTATACCGCAGGAGGCCGAAACAATGACCTTGGGTTTGGCATCGTTGATCCGGGTGGCCAGTTCGTTGGCGGCAAAGCCACCAAAGACCACGGAATGGATGGCGCCCAGCCGGGCGCAGCCCAGCATGGCAATGACGGCTTCGGGAATCATGGGCATGTAAATGATGACCCGATCCCCCTTGGTGACGCCCTTGGCGGCCAGGGCACCTGCAAAGAGGGCCACTTCGTCCCTCAGGGCCGCATAGGTGTATTGTTTTATGGTGCCGGTGACCGGACTGTCATAGATCAGTGCATTCTGGTCGCCGAGACCCTTTTCCACATGGTAGTCCAATGCATTGTAACAGGTGTTGGTGGTGCCGCCTTTAAACCAGCGGTAAAAGGGGACATTGCTGTCATCAAGTACCTTTTCCGGCTTTTTGTACCAATGGCAATCTTCGGCGATTTTGCCCCAGAATTCCTCGGGATTTTCAATGGATTGGGCATGGGCTTGTTCATAGGCGTTGGTCATCTAAATTTTCCTCCTGATTAGCACAAGTTAGTTCTGAACCATGTTCCGAATTTCTTCCACGACTTCAGGGTTGGCCAGTGTCATGACATTGCCCACATCTCCTTGGTTGGAGATGGCACCCAGGACCCGGCGCATGATCTTACCGGAGCGGGTTTTGGGCATGTCGGGCACCAGCCAGACTTTACGGGGTCTTGCAATTTTTCCGATCTGGTCATAGACCACCTCGGATATTTTTTGAGCCAGGGCCTCCGAGGGCTGGATTCCGGTCTTCAGGGCAATGTAGAGGTCGGGTTCCTTTCCCTTGATCTCATGGGAAACGGGAACCACCGCGGCCTCGGCCACCTCGTCCACCACCAGGGCGGCGGATTCGATCTCCTTGGTGCCCAGTCGATGACCGGAAACATTGATGACGTCGTCAA
>JAKSBM010000108.1 GCA_022361135.1 Desulfobacterales bacterium
GGGATCCCCGGAAAATCAACGCAGCCCTGGACCACATGGACGCCGTCTCCATGAGCCGCCCCTTCATCCGGGAGCCCCACCTGGCCAACCGGTGGAAAAGCGGCGACCTCACCCCGGCCACATGCGTCTCCTGCAACAAATGCCTGGATTTGATCGGCAGGTCGGGATTGGGTTGCATTTTCCACAAAAAAACAAATGAGCTGCGCCCCCGGACTCCCCACCGGTTGTGCACGGTAATCCCCTGAAAGGAAAATGGGATTTTCAAAAATAGTTTTCTCATATATAGATGAGCAAGGGCGATTCCACAGGGGAAAATCACCATTCAACGGCAGCCGAATCCCAGGTATTTTAAAACGGGCCGGGAATGTAAAAAAAAGCCCCAGGGGCCATGCCCCCATCACGGAGGAAACATGGGATGTTCAAAATGCAACATCATGATTTCCAAGGGAGAAGAAAGGGAGCACCAGGAAACACCCCGGTGGGAAGATTGTTACGTTGATGCCTATCCCCAGCCCGCTTTTGTGATTCGTGGGGTCAGACCTTTGACCCAAGTATCCGCCCCTTGATTTAAATCAAGGCAGTGGCAATGGAATCCCTGTAAATTAATTGATAACAACCCACATTGAAACAGGGGGATAAAGGGCCATGGAGAATAAAACAAACCATTTTCAAATCAGGCGGACATTCGGGCTGGGGGTTCTTCTCAAGCTCACCAAAACCCATGCCCGGGACCTCACCATTTCCACGGACGGGGTCAACTTCATCTCCGACAAAAACCAGGGCCAACTGACCCGTCGGGTGGAAGCCACCCTGGCAAAACACAACATTGTCCTGAAATGCGAATAAGCCGGGATCCGTTCAAGGCGTCAAAGCCCTTCCTGATCCGGGCGGCGGCAGTGGTCTGGTTGACCGGCGTCCTGGTCCTTCTGGCCAAAAGCAGCCTGATTTTCATGGAAGCCGCAGTCCTGGGCACACCAATGGCTGTTATAGCCGGGGTTTGGCTGGCCGGCCTGGTCCTGGGACTGGCCAAGGGCAAATTCATGTTCACCCCCATCTGCTTGAAAAACATCACCCGCATCCATGCCCTGGACGCCCCAAAACTGTGGCAATTCTACCGCATTCGTTTTTTCTTTTTCCTCTTTCTCATGGTCGGCTTTGGTCAATGGGCCCAGGATGCCTCTTCGGGCAACAGCCGTTACCTGCTTGCCCTGGCAGCCCTGGAATTGTCCGTGGCCATGGCACTGCTGTTCAGCTTTAAATGCTTTTTCAAGGCCCCGGCCCGCCGCAGGTAGTTCCCCAAGCGCCTTGCCTCCCCCTTGAAAAGCCCTCCCAAATGGGGGATATTCTCCCCATGAAATTAGAACGCCTCCTTTCCACCATCCTCATCCTCCTGAACCGCCGGAAAATAACCGCCCGGGAGCTGGCCGACCATTTTGAAGTCTCCCTGCGAACCATCTACCGTGATGTGGACACCCTGAACCGGGCCGGAATCCCGGTGATTTCCCTCCAGGGCCAGGGCGGGGGATATGCCATCCCCGAGCAGTTCAAACTTCGCCACCAGCTGCTCACCCCGTCGGACATGCGGGAGTTGCTGGCCACCCTCAAGGGCATCAACCAAAGCCTGAACCACCGGGACATTGAACGGGTGATCCAGAAATTCTCCGCCCTGCTGCCCCCCGGAGGGCCAGGCCGCCAAACAGCCAAATGGGATAAAATGAATACCCAGGTCGATCCCGGCCCCACCCTCCTCCTGGATGTCCGCCCCTGGGGCGATCCCCACCGCATGGCCCAACAACTGAAAAAAGTCCAAGCCGCCCTGGACAGCCGCCGCACCCTGACCTTTACCTACACCCGCCCCCAGGGAAGGCCCACATCCCGGGAAGTGGAACCCCACACCCTGGCATTCAAGGGGCATGGCTGGTACCTTTTGGCCTTCTGCCGGCTGCGGCAGGGGCATCGCGTGTTCAAGCTGGCCCGCATGGATGACCTGGAACTCACCCCCACATCCTATTCCCGGAAAACCCCACCCAAACCGGCCATGGCCTATTTTGCCCCACCCCCGGAATCCATGGCTCCCGTGGAAATCACCCTAGAATTCAACAAATGCCTCTCCCCCCGGCTCAAGGAATACCTGCCGGACCACTGCCTGGAGCCCCAGGACGACGGCGGCATCCGGGCCACCCTTTCCCTGCCCGAGGATGAATGGCTTTACGGTTTTATCCTGGGATTCGGCCCCGGGGTGGAAGTTCTGTCGCCCCCTGCCCTACGTCGCACCATTGGGGCCCGTCTGGCCGCTGCCGCAAAACAATACAAATAAAAAAAACAAACCTGACACAGGGGTGTCACCCGGGGCGGGTAAACTCTTTCCATAATTCAACCCAAGCGAATAAGGAAAATGAAATGGAAAAGGTCAACCTCCCTTCTTTTGAGCTCTCCGGTGTGTCCGTCCGCACCAACGGCGCCAATGAAACCCAACCGGAAACGGCCCGCATCGGCGATCTGTGGCAGCAATTTTTCAATGATGTAAAAATTCCCCCGAAGACGGCCTACGGCCTGTACACGGAATATGAAAACCAGGACCAGGAAGACTATACCGTCATTGCCGGACTGGCCGGGGAATATCCTTCACCCCAGGCCGTCTCCATCACCGTGCCCAGTGGGAGATACCTGAAATTTGAAACCCAGGGCCCCCTGCCCCAGGCCTGCATGGCGCTATGGCAGAAAATCTGGGAATTCTTTGGGGGACAAGGTGCACCCAAACGAAAATTTAAATGTGATTTTGAGGAATACAGCCAGGGAGGAACTTGCCTGGCCATTTACGTGGGGATTGAGGAATAAGGAATTCTCCGGGGCAGGGAAGGTTCCCGGCCCCGGAAAAAATTGTCATGGAAAAATGGCGTTAGAGGGGCTGGAAGTCAAACTTCTGGCCGCCAATGGAGGCCTCGTACATGAGGCCGCCCTGGGTGTGTACAAAGACGGCCATGCCCCGGAGGTATCGGGTTTCCATCTGGGTGCCCGTGGCCGGGCCCGCGCTCAGGCCGGCACTGCCCCCCTGGGTCCCCACCCGGGCCTGGGCACCGGCGGTGATGACCACGGCCGAGGCCGAGGCGTCAAACTCAAAATTGCCCCGGGTAAAGGCGTAGTAGGCTTCCTCGTTCTGGAAAAAGATGATCTGGGAAAACACCTGCCCCCCCAATTGAAATCCCAGGGAGACCTTGGTCATGGAGGTGGTGCCGGTGATCCGCCCCTGGCGGTAGACCCGGCCGCTGCCATAGGCGGCGCCCACAAAAATCCCACCCTTGCCGATCTGGGGGAAGACGGCATAGCCATAGGCATTTTTGAAAAAGGGTCGGACGGCCGGTGATTTTTTAAACACGGAGATGGTGCTTGCAACGGAATCGGCCCAGGCCGTTCCGGTCAGCAGACAAAGGGCCAGGAGCAGGGGAAGTATCAATTTTACAAGGCGCATGGAATCACTCCTCATCTTTGGTTCTATCTTATTTATCACTTGGAATTCATATCAATTTGCCAGGGACTATACCAGCTTTGGCCGGATGGACCCAAATAAAAAAAGCAGATATTACCCAATGGTAATACCTGCTTGGTCACGATGTTAAAGCCCCGGGCCGGAATCCAGGCCCCGACCCGGAGTTTTATTTAATCTCTACTGTCCAAGGCGGCCAGCACCTTGGCACACATATCGGCGGCCCGATCCTTGAGGGACTCGGCCAGGGCCATGGTTTCGGCCTTGTAGGTCCCATCGGTGATGTCGGCCATGTTGATGACCACGTTTTTATAGGCTCCCCAGATCCCCACTTCCAGGGCACGGGCCCCCACTTCCACGTCGGAACGGGAGGCGATGTTGGTGAATTGGGCCGCACCCAGCATGGCATCCCAGGCGGCATCCCCCAGCTTCATGGTGGTCAGGGGCACGTCGATGGCCTTTTTCAATCCCAATTGCATCTGTTCTCCACGGAGGGCGATCTCTTCATCGGTCTCCTTGGGCAGGCCCATGGCCGCCACAAAATCGTTGAAGGCATTGGTGTCGGCATCGATCATGGGGATGAGTGCATTGGCGGCGTCGTGGAGGGGGGGAATGAGTTCCCGCATTTTTTCATCCACATCCTCAAATTTGCGCACCCCCAGGGTGAGCTTGGTGACCATGGAGCCCAGGCCGGCGCCGATGGCGGCAATGGCGGCGGAAGCCGATCCACCACCCGGGGCGGAGCTGCGGCGGGCCACCTCTTCCACAAAGCCGCGAACGGTGAGGGAAGCCAGGGGCTCGTCCCGCTCCTCGGCGATGATGTATTCGATGATCTTTTCCTTGGGATTAAAGGGGGCCACGGAATTCAACCCCAGCCGTTCCACGGCCAGGCGAACCTTCTGGTCCTCGTCCAGGATGAAGAGCCCTTCCTTCTCCATGTAATAATCCGCAGCCATGAGAATGGCTTCCAGGGGAATAACGCCCACGATTTCGGAGCCGGAAACGGCCACGTTGAGCTCGGCTGCATCCTTTTTCACTTCTTCAAAAAGGATGTGGGGCGGGGTGACCAGATAATTGTTCAGATTCACCGTGACCTGGGCCAGGTTGTATTCGTCCACGTACCAGCCCATGCCCTTGACCTCCTTGAGGCGTCCGGGCTCGTCGTCCCCCCGGCCGGCTTCCCGCAGGTTCAGGGCAATGCGGTGGGCCTGGTTGGAGGTGGAAAGCAGGTTAACATTGTAAGCGATGAGGAAGAACCGGGCACCGGTGACCGTGGCACCCCATTCCGGAACAAACTCGGCCGGACCGAAATCGGGCTTCCACTCGGGCATGACGATGCGGTCCTTGACAGCTTCATACTGCCCCTCACGGATCTGGGGGAGTTTTTTCCGGTAATCCTGGGTGGCGGATTCTTCGTAGAGATAGAGGGGGATTCCCAGTTCTTCGGCGGCCCGGCGGCCAAATTCCTTGGAACAGTCTACACATTCGTCCATGGTTACGTTGGCCACGGGAATAAAGGGGCAGACATCCATGGCCCCCATGCGGTGGTGCTCCCCGGTGTGGGTGGTCATGTCAATGCGCTCCCGGGCCACCCGGGCGGAGTTCAAGGCCCCTTCCACAACGGCTTCGGGGCTGCCCACAAAGGTATAAACGGTCCGGTTGGTGGATTTTCCGGGATCCACATCCAAAAGGCTGCACCCCGGAGTCTTCCGGATGGCCTCGGCAATGGCTTCAATGGTTTCGGGATTGCGTCCTTCCGAGAAATTGGGAACACATTCAACTATTTTTCGCATGGTACCTTTTCCTTGATCTCAAAATTCCTAAAAGGAAACCTTGTACCACATGGCGGAGCCCTTGTATATACAGGAGTTTCCTTATTTTTTACTCCCTGAATGCATGGAAATTTTCACCTGTTCAGGATCGCCGGATCCCCCCTTGAGTTTGCGCCAGAGGGTATTCACGCTGATCCCCAGTTTCCGGGCGGTTTCAGCCCGATTGAATTGACAGGCCTCCAGGGTCTGGGAAATGATCTGCTGCTCCAATGGAGCCAGCCGGGCCTTGAGGTCGGCCCCGGGATGGGGAAGCGTTTCGGGATCCAGGGTCGGTGGCAAGGGCGGAGCACCCTGCCCCCCCATCTCCCCGGCCAGCTCCATGAAAATATCCAGGTTTTCACCTTCCTCACCCAAAAGAATGCAATAACTCTCCCCCAGGGAAAGGAGTTCCCTGACATTGCCGGGCCAGGCCATGGCCGACAGAATTTGGACCATGCCCGGGGTGAGGGGGGATTTCCCATGGTGCTCCAGGAGGGGATTGAGCAGGGCCGGAATGTCCGCGGTCCGTTCCCCCAGGGGGGGAATGGTCAATTTCAACGTGGCCAGACGGTAGTAGAGATCGGGCCGGAAATTTCCCCGGCGACTTTCATGGGCCAGATCCTTATAGGATGAGGTAATGACCCGGATGTCCACGGGTACATACCGATCCCCGCCCACCCGCATGACCTCCTTGTTTTCAATGACCCGCAAAAGCCGGACCTGGAGGGAGGGGGGGACATCGGCGATTTCATCCAGAAAGAGGGTACCGCCGTCGGCCAGTTCAATGAGGCCGATCTTCCCCCCCCGCCGGGCCCCGGTGAAGGCCCCTTCTTCATGGCCGAAGAGTTCGCTTTCCATGAGGGACTCGGGGATGGCACCGCAATTGATGGCCACAAAGGGCTGGGCCGCCCGGCGGCTCAGGCCGTGGATGGCCTGGGCAAACATCTCCTTACCCGTGCCCGTTTCCCCCTGGATGAGGACATTGCCCCGGGTGGGGGCAAAACGCCTGGCCTTTTCAAGGGCCCGGTTGATCCCCGGGGAATTCCCCAAGATATCCGAAATCTGGTATTTTACGGTAAACCCCTTGGCATAGAGGCTTTCCTTGACCTTGCGGTTGATGTTCTCAATGCGCCGGGCCCCCCGGAACAGGGTGATGGCGCCCTGGGAACGCCCATGGATGCGGATGGGAAGGCTGGAGGCCACCACATTGACCCCGTTGACTTGGCAGACCTTGTCCTTTTCCGACTCCCCCCGGGAAAGCGCATCCATGAGCCGGGTCTCCCGGAGGATCTTCTGGAAGGCAGATGGATGTTTTCCCAGGTCGGGGATGCCCAGAATATCCCCGGCGGCCCGGTTAAACAGGTTCAACCGGCCATGGGGGTCGGTGCCGATGATCCCCTGGTCCACCAATTGGAGCACGGCTTCCAGACGTTGGTTCTGGGCCTGCTCCCTGCGGTTCACCGAGGCGATCATCCGGGCCTCTGCAAAGGCCTGGTCAATGACATGGGGACGGGGCAGGGAAAGCACACCGGTTCCGCCCAATTCTTCCATGATGGTGGTGGATATCCCGCCCCCCACCAGAACCCGAACCCCCTGGTCCCAGGCCCGGTGTACCCCGGCCTTGAGTTCATCCACCGTGTTGAACACCAAGGGGTGAATGCGGATATCCAGCAATTCCTGGATGAGGTCAATGCCCTCGGTGGGCCGGGAAAAGGAGGAAAGGGCCACGGTGGAGCCAAAGGCCCGGGCTTTTTTAAAGGCGATGATGAGATCCAGCCGGGTCCGGGGGATATGGACAATGGGGCGACCCGTGGCCCGGCGCATGAGGCGGGAATTTCCCATGTGGCCGAAAACCGCCTCCACCCCCTGGTCAAAGAGGGCCTGGGCCGTGGGAATGGCCTCCCCCATCTTCACCACTTTACAGATCAACTCCTCCCGGTCCGGATCCATTCCGGCCCGGACCGCATCGGCCAGGGCCCGGGAGTGGCCCACCAGGGCAAACTTAAATTTCCGATCTTCCACGCTGCCGCTCCTTCCACATCTGGATATTGGGGATTCCATTCACGTCCACCATGGAAACAGCCCCCCGGGATGGGGGATGTTCCACCGTGGCCAGCCGGAGCCATCCGGCAAATCCATCCCCCAATAAACACCAGGCCCGGAAAAATGGCAACCAAGGGAAATCGTGCCCAAGGGATCAGTGCGCCTCCGCCCCCGTCGCACGGAACCCCAGTTCCAGGGCCCGGCGGTTGGTCTCCAGGGTGGCTGGGGGGACATTGCCGTCCAGGGCCCGGGAAAGGGCATCCAGGGAAACCATGTCCGTGGCACCGGCCAGGGCCCCCAGCATGATGATATTGGCAAAGAGGGAGCGGCCCAATTTTTCTTCGGCCAGGGCCGTGGCAGACACCCCCACGGGATCAATCAGCCCGGAAGGCAGATCATGGACCAGGGTATTGTCATGGATCACCCGGGTCCGGCCAGGCTGGATCCGGGGGGCATATTGGTCCAGGGCGGGCTGTGACATGACCACCAGGGCATCCAGGGAGCGGGTTTTGATATAGGCGATCTCCCGGTCGGAAATCACCACCTCGGACTTGCAGGCGCCCCCCCGGGCCTCGGGACCGTAACTCTGGCTCTGGGCAATCTTCTTTCCTTGGAACAGGCCCGCGGCCTGGGCCGTGAGCAGGGCGGCCTTGACAATGCCCTGGCCCCCGAATCCGGCAAACATGATTTCCCGTCTCATTTTCCACCTCCTTCTTTGATCTGTCTCTCCTTGGACGGCAATGCCTCCGGGTTCACCTCCAATGCCAGGTCCGGGCAAATCATCTCGCACAGGAAACAGGCCAGGCAGGCACCGGGATCAACGGCGGCGGGCAATAAATAGCCCTTGGCATTCCGGGTTTCAGAAACCACCAGCACCCCCTTGGGGCATTGGGTCACGCAGAGGTGACAGCCCTTGCAGGCCTGGTCGTCGATTGTGATGGGGTGGGTTACTTCCATATTCAGACCCATGTGCCCTCCTTCATTTTTTTCACCTGGTCCATGAATTCCGGCCGGTCCGTCTCCTGGTGGAGGAGGCCGGTGATGATGCACCCTTCCAGCTCTTCGGGGGTTTTCACCTGGGCTGCGGCACGGGTAATGCTTTGCTCCCGGATCATCTTCACATATTCATCGGGCCGGGTAAGGCCGTGGATGTAGCGTCCGGCCTGGGTGGGACATTGGGAAATGATGTGAACAAAGGAAAAGCCCTTGTGGGAAAGGGCGGCCTTGATCCCCTTGACCAGGGCCCGGGGCTGGGCCGTGGTGTACCGGGAAACATGGGTGGCACCGGCGGCGGTGACCAGATCACAGATCTGGAACCGGGGCTCGGGGTTCCCCAGGGGGGTGGTCTGGCTCCGGGACTGGGTGGGGGTGGTAGGGGAGACCTGGCCC
>JAKSBM010000538.1 GCA_022361135.1 Desulfobacterales bacterium
ACCCGGGGATGGGCCCCGGTCATCATCAGTCCCACGGGGACGTTGATGTAGGCGTGCCGGGCGTAAATCCCGGGCTTTAAATTCTCAAGATCCACAAAGGCGTGGATCTGATCCATGATCTCTTTTTTCCCCATGGTATCATAGGGCCCCCTGATTTTGATACTTATCCTGGGCGGCTCCAATTGAACCTTTTTTCCCCCATTTCGAATCTCAATGGGAATGTCCAGGATATCCTTTTCCACCCACTCCTCCTGGATGGGCACCGTGACCAGAATAATGGACGGGGAGGGGGAGAATAGGGACGGATTTTCAAGATCCAGGGGGACTTCTTTTTTAAAGGTTTCTGCGGCATCCTTCAAAAGGATGGGCTTGGTTTTCAACACCTCGATCCCATTGATCAAGGAGGCGGCCCCCATGAGGGTTACATGACTGGGCTCCGGGGTCGGGGCCAATGAAATATGCCCCTGGGCAGGGGCCCCATCATAGGGGACATGGACCTTAAATTCTTTGCTCACCTTGTTTTCCAGCCGGATACTGAAATAGGAGGGCGTTATTCCCAGGATCTCAATGGCCGGATCCAGGGGAATCCGCTGCTTGTCCACGGGCAGCACATAATGCCCCGCCTCGATCTCCGAGGTATCTCCGGCGGGATCAAAGGCAAGGTCGGTATATATATCCGCAGGATAATGGACATCCCCATGGCTTAATTCTTCCAGACGCCGGGGATCGGCCTTGACCCGGACCTCCAATTTATCCGTGTGAAAATAGGTGAGGACCATATTGTCCGGGATATTGGAAAATTCCACGGGTAACAATAGGTCGGTGACCACCGGTTCCGGGGCACATCCTGTGGATGGGCCCCAGACCAGGGTTAATAGGAAAAAGATGCAAAGAACGCCACGGGAAAATCCCCGAAATTTAAGCGTTCCGAATGGCATCAAGAATGCGGGTAAATGCTTTAACCTGTTGGACATCATGGACCCTGACAATATGGGCACCCTTGTGGAGGGAGGCTGCCACCGCCGCCAGGGTGCCGTATTCGGTTTTCGCATGATCCGGCCCAATGGGGGTGTTTTCCCTTTGGGTCAGGATGTTCTGGATAAAAGATTTCCGGGAGGGCCCCATGAGAATGGGGTATCCCAGGGCTTCGATTTTTTCCAATTGCTGGATGAGTACCAGGTTGTGGTGGACGGTTTTTCCAAAACCGATGCCGGGATCCAGAATAATGTTCTCCCGGGAAACCCCCTGGGCCATGGCAAATTCGGCCCGCTCCTGGAGGTAGCTGGTGATTTCCCCCATGAGATCGTCATAATCGGGGTTCACCTGCATGGTTTCCGGGGTGCCCTTCATGTGCATGAGGATGACGGGCAGGTCCCGCTCCGCAGCCAGGGTCACCATCTCCGGATCCTTTTCAAAGGCGGAAATGTCGTTGATGATGGTGGCACCGGCATCCATGGCCGCACGGGCCACGGATGCCTTTACCGTATCCACGGAAATGGGTACGTCAATTTCTTTGGTCAGGGCTTCCACCACCGGGACCACCCGGTCCATTTCCTCCTGGGCCGAAACGGGCTCGGCAAAGGGGCGGGAGCTTTCCCCGCCAATGTCCAGGATGTGGGCACCCTGCTCCACCAATTGGATCCCCTGGGAAACGGCATTGTCAAAGCTGTGGAATTTGCCCCCGTCGGAAAAGCTGTCCGGGGTGGCGTTGAGGATCCCCATGATGCAGGCCCTGGGCCCCAGTTCCAGTTCAAATTTATCGAATTTCAGATGAAAGGGGGTCATGCTTACTTCCTTTCCGGATCAATGTCATCGTCGCCGGTGACGTCGTCCTGGCCCCCCTGATCTTCCACCGGGGCATCGGCCTCAACATCCTGGGCCTCAACATCTTCGGCCATGGCCTCTTCCACGGGTGCTTCTTCCTCGCCAATGGTTTCATCCACCATGGGTTCGGTGCGCTCGTTTTTCCGGCCAAAGAAATCGAAATCCGGTCTCATCTCTGCAATGAGATCATCCAGCTCCGGCCCCATGACGGTTTCCTTTTCAATGAGGAGGTCGGTGAGGGCGTGGAGGATGTCAATATTGTCCTCCAGGATGGTTTTGGCGGTCTGGTAGGATTTGTTGATCACGGCGGCCACCTCGGCATCGATCTTCTGGGCCGTGGCTTCGGAGTATTGCTTGGCCTGGGTCATCTCCCGCCCGATGAAGATATTGTCATCGTGTTCTTCATAGGAGAGGGGGGCCAGGTTGTCGCTCATGCCAAAGCTGCGGATCATACGATTGGCCAACTTGGTGGCCTGCTTGATGTCGTTGGAGGCACCGGTGGAGATCCGATCAAAGATGATCTGTTCGGCCACCCGGCCGCCAAAGGCAATGGCCAGTTCGTTTTCCAATTGATCCTTGTATTTAAAGTCCCCTTCTTCGGGCAGGAACCAGGTCACACCGGCGGCCCGGCCACGGGGAATGATGGTGATCTTGTTCACGGCATCGGTGCCGGGCAGGAACCGGGCCACCAGGGCGTGGCCGCCCTCATGGTAGGCCGTGGTTTTCTTTTCTTCTTCCTTGATGACCTTGGATTTCCGTTCCAGACCCATGTAGACCTTGTCCTTGGCGTCTTCGAAATCCTTCATGGTCAATTTTTCATGATCCCGCTTGGCCGCCAGCAGGGCAGCTTCGTTGACCAGGTTTTCCAGGTCGGCGCCGGAGAATCCCGGGGTCCCCTTGGCCAATACGGCCGGATCCACATCCCGGCCCAGGGGGGTTCGCTTCATGTGAACCCGCAGGATGCCTTCGCGGCCCCGGATGTCGGGCATATCCACCACCACCTGACGGTCGAAACGACCGGGTCTCAGCAGGGCCGGATCCAGGACATCGGCCCGGTTGGTGGCGGCCATGAGGATGACCCCTTCGTTGGACTCAAACCCGTCCATTTCCACCAAAAGCTGGTTCAGGGTCTGTTCCCGTTCGTCGTGTCCACCGCCCAGGCCGGCACCACGCTGGCGGCCCACGGCGTCGATTTCGTCGATGAATATGATACAAGGAGCGTTTTTCTTACCCTGGGCAAAGAGGTCCCGGACACGGGAGGCGCCCACGCCCACAAACATTTCCACAAAGTCGGAACCGGAGATGGTAAAGAAGGGCACACCGGCCTCACCGGCCACGGCCCGGGAAAGCAGGGTTTTACCGGTTCCGGGATTGCCCACCAGGAGAACCCCCTTGGGGATTCGTCCACCCAGGCGGGTGAATTTATTGGGGTTTTTCAGGAACTCAACCACTTCGGAGAGTTCTTCCTTGGCTTCGTCAATGCCTTCCACATTGGCAAAGGTCACCTTTTCACCCTTGTCATCGATGAGCCGGGCCCGGCTTTTCCCAAAGGAGAGGGCCTTACCGCCGCCACCGCCACCCTGCATCTGGCGCATGAAGAAAATCCACACCCCGATGAGAACGATCATGGGCAGCCAGGAGACCACAATGGACATGAGCCAGGAGGATTCCGCCGGGGGCTTGGCCTTGATGGCCACACCCGATGCCCTGAGAATGGGCAACAGCTCGCCGTCGTCCGGGGCATAGCTCTTGTATTTTGCCCCGCCGGACTCGGTGATATAGAGTTCCCGACCCTGGATCACGACACTCTGGACCCGTCCGCCTTCCACCATGGACAGGAATTCAGAATACCCGATATCCATTTGTCCGGCCTGTTGCTGGTTAAAAATATTATAAAGCATGACCATCATCAGGACGATCACCAGCCACAGGGAAATGTTTTTATAAAATTGGTTCAATTTTAATTCCTCTCCTAGTGTTAAAAATGGTCTTTGAAAAAAGCTTATTTATATATAAACACGATCTTGGAATATACAAGCAAAAGTTTTTCAGGTTTCACGGGGGGTTTGGCCCTTTTTATCCAGAGTTTTCCGACCCTTTTCCCGGCGGCCAAGCTCCCGTAAGGGAAGCTGTTCCCGGCGAAGCGTCAACCGTCTGCGATCCTTGTGAATCCGAATCCGACCGGGTAGATCCAAATGCTTTCCCGGTTCTGCTCTTTCCATCAAATCCTTGATGCCTTCCAGGTGGCCATGGTGGATACGCCTAAGGTCGGACTTGATCCGGCAGAGGGCCAGGCGGAGGATACGGGGGATCAATGCCCCATGATAACAACTCAAATTCCCAAGGGACAGGGAAATCATCTCCGGTCCCTCCTCCCTCAGACAGGCGTCCAGCCCCGCCTGGGCCTCCCGGGCTAAAAATTCATCCTCCCGGGCCATGATCCTGGAAAGCCGATCCAGGGCCTGCTTAATCTTTGGATTGTATTTTTCTTCCAGCAGGGGAATGAGTTGGTGGCGCAAGGCATTTCTCCGGAAGGCGGGATCTGCATTGGTGGCATCCTCCATATATGCCTGATCAATCCCTTCAAGGAAGGAAAGGATGTCGGCCTTGGCGGTTCGGATCAGGGGGCGGATGATGGGGCAAAAGCAAAGATTCTCCTGGACCGGAGGAATACCGGCCAGCCCCCGGGTCCCGGCCCCCCTCAATAGATTCATGAGGACCTGTTCGGCATTGTCATCCCGGTGGTGGCCCGTGGCCAACCAGCCATAGCCGTGTTCCAACACCAGGGAATCAAAAAATCCATACCGGGCCCTTCGACCGGCATCCTCCAGGCCGCCG
>JAKSBM010000437.1 GCA_022361135.1 Desulfobacterales bacterium
CGATAGGGCAAACGGATAAATTCCCGGATTTCACCGGTCCGAAGATGGTGGACGCTGAGGTGGCGGAAATCCGAAGGCGCCCAGTCGTCTGCGCGTTCATGTTCGCCGGGGAGGCAATGGCTTTCATGGGGCCGGGGGATAAAGGGGATTTGACTCTGAACGGTGACGGCATGGACGGCCAGGGCCTTTTCATGGGTTTCCAGTTTCAGGGTATAGGTCAGGGTGGGCCGGAAATTGCCCCGCTTCTTCTTAATGGTCCAATGGATTCTCACAACTGGGGTCTCCTGGTATTTAATTCTGTTTAGTCCAATGACAAGACCTGGCCAAAGGGAGGCAGGTTTCCTTGGAGACCGGTCTTCACCCATAAAAGGGGGAATTCGGGTGCCCGGGTTGGGAAAAGCCGACACTCCATGTCACTGAGATAGATCATGCAATCCGGACGGATTCCCCGGGCCCGGACAAAGTCAAAGGCCGGCCTGAAATCGGTGCCGCCTCCCCCCTTGGCCTTGAGGGTGATGGGCAGATCATACCGGGTGAAGGTCTGGTATTCATTCACGGCCATGTCGCAATGGAGGAGATGGACCCGGGCCGGCACCAAATCGAGGATGGCGGAGATCTCAGCCCCGAACCGATCCAATTCCCGGGGCTGGATACTCCCCGATGTGTCCACGGCCACCACCAACTCCCCCAGCTCATGGTTGCCCAGGGAAGGCAGGTAGAGGTCCTGTGAAAGATATCGCGGATTGGGGCGGGTCCAGGAATAATCGGACCGGGCCGCCTTCTGGATAAACTGGGCCAAAAGCTGCTGCCAGGGCAGTTTTGGATTCACCACTTCCTCCACCCAGCGGTCAATTCCCCGGGGTAACTTCCCCATTTCCCGAGCATTGGAAGCCGCTTGGATCAATGCCTCTTCCCATTGATCCTCGGTGGACTCATCACTTCCCATGGCACCGGGCTTTTCCCCATCCCGGACCTCCCCGGCCATTCCCGGATCATTGCTTTTCTCACCCCCCTCTTCCCGGGCCCGACTTTCCCCGGCTTCCGGGGACTGGGCAGTCTCTTCCTTTTCCGGTTCCTTTTGCCCAAAGGGATCCACGGCGGAAGGCTCAGCCGCCCCCTCCTCCTTTTCATCGCAATCGCATTGGGTGAGATGATCATAAATGGCATCGGCGCTCTGGCCGGCCAGGGCAGGATCATAAAGGAACCCCGGGGGCAGCTCCATCCCCGCATCGAGAAGAATGGGATTCACCGCCAGATCACAGGCCCGATTCCAGACCTCGGGATCCCGGTTGTTGCGTCTCCGGTGATGATCGCAGGCCGGATGCATCACCGTGTGGGCACAGACCCCCATGAGAGTCTCGGGGCTTAGCCGGTGCACATAGGCAGGGTTGTAGCCCAGGGTGGTGCCATCGGTCCATGCCGTATCGCATTCGGAATCCTCGGACAGGGTCAGCCGCAGGGCCAGGGAGGCAAAAAAGGGCTGCTCCATGACCAGGCGAGACCGGGCCTTGAGCATTTTATCATGGGCGGAAGGATCGGAAAACAAAGGAGCCATGGCTATACCAGCACCTCGGCATTTTCCCGGCTCCAGCGACCAAAGGCCTCGGTTTTCACCACCCCGTTATCCTTCCGCACCGCCTCCCGGACCAATAAAACGGAAAACTCCACGGGCAAACGCCCGGCAAATGCCATGATCCCGTCGGAATTCTCCAGGGTCATGGACCGGCCCAGCATCTCACTGAGGGCAAAAAGGGTGGCCGGCTCCCCGGGAACTTCCATTTCCATGGGATTGGCCAGGATATCCGCCACCGTGGGCAATTGATGCCAGGTGCGTAAAAAGCCCATGAACTCCGCGGCGGCCCCCACGCCCACCGTGCCGGCGACCATCTCCCTGAAAAGGGTTCGGCCCTCCCCCTTTAGAAACTCGCCTTCCTGTGCCTTCACCAGGCGGGAAACAAACTCCCAGGAGCGTGGGGAGGGGAAGGCCTTGTCATCCCGTTCCGGGTCAAAGGCATGGAGGAGGGCCGGACGAAATCGGATGAAAGCAATCACCTCCGGAGCAATCCCGGCCGGGGCAGCCCAACTGCTCCAATCAACGGCATCCACTTCAAAGTCCAGGTGGACAAACCGATTGGCCAGGGCCGAAGGCATCCGGTGGGCCACGGCCCGATCCTGCTCCCGGTTCCCTGCAGCAATCACAGTCCAGCCGTCGGGCAACTCATACTCCCCAATGCGCCGATCCAGCACCAATTGGTAACAGGCGGCCTGGACCAATGGCGGAGCCGCATTGAGCTCATCTAAAAACAAAATCCCCTCCCCCTCCCGGGGCAAAAAAGACGGGGCACACCACTGGGCCTCACCCTGGTCGGTGATCCTGGGGATCCCCCTCAGGTCTACCGGATCCAAAAGGACGGCGCGGACATCGATGAGCTCAAGCCCCAGGCTTTCCGATGTCTGGGCCACCACCTGGCTTTTGCCGATTCCGGGAGGCCCCCAGAGGAAGCAGGGCTGTTTAATTTGAATCAGGGTGTTTAACGATTGGGCGATCTGGGATGCTTTCATTTCAATCCTTTAATGGGTGTTCAAAATCACCCTTTTCTAAACAATATCATGTCTTGTGTCAAATAAAATGTTAGTCGTAGCAAATTACCCACATTCCTTTGCCTCAATTTCCAAGGGGACTCCACAAAAACAAAAAAGCCCGGCCCCCATTTAAAGGCGGTCCGATCAAGTCCCCTACCATTCGGAAGCCCCCCGGGAATGGAATCAGACACCCCCCAAAAAAAAGCGGCCTGCCC
>JAKSBM010000616.1 GCA_022361135.1 Desulfobacterales bacterium
ATTCCGTGGGTTCGTAGACCGAAGCCCCAATGGCCAGGACCGAGGCCCCGTGGCGGATGGTTTTGGTCTGTCCCTCGCTGTCCAGGGTGGTGGTGAAATTGCCCACATAGCCTTCCACACTCTGGATCTGGGCATTGTGGGAAACATGGATGAGGGGATGGGCATAGATCTGGCCAATGAGGCCGTCCAGGTAGGTCTGGACATCCAGCCCCTCCAGGGTGGTGTGGATGCGCCGGGCCATGCCCCCCAGTTCATCCCCCTTTTCCACCAAATGGACGGGATGACCCTGGCCGGCAATGGAAAGGGCACAGGTCATGCCGGCAATGCCCCCGCCCACCACCAGGGCCCGCTTGTGCACGGGCAGATCAAATTCGGCCAAAGGTTCCAGATGGGCGGCCCGGGCCACACTCATGCGGATGATGTCCTGGGCCTTGGTGGTGGCGGCCTCCTTTTCCCGGGAATGGACCCAGGAGCAATGCTCCCGGATATTGGCCATGTCCATGTAGTATTGATTCAGACCCGCTTCCCGCAGGGTGTCCCGGAACAGGGGCTCCAGGGTCCGGGGGGAACAGGCGGCGATGACCACCCGGTTCAGCCCCTTTTCCTTGGCCAGGTCCGTGATTTCCTTGGCCGAATTGGTGGCACAGGAAAAGAGCTGGTTGGTTGCATAGATCACATGGGGAAGGGTTCGGGCATATTCCACGCAGGAGGGCACATCCACCACCGAGGAAATATTGGCCCCGCAATGGCAGACAAAGACCCCGATGCGGGGCTCTTCGGCGGACACATCCCGCTCCGCCGGATAAACCCGGTCCTGGGCCAGCTTGCCCCGGCGGTAATCCAGCAGCTCACCGCATTGGGCCCCGGCCCCGGAGGCGGAAAACACCGATTCCGGGATATCCGTGGGGCCCTGGAAGGCGCCGGAGATGAAAACCCCCTCCCGGCTGGACTGGATGGGGTTGGAGGAATCCGAGGCCGCAAAGCCGTGGGCATTGAGCTCAATACCGAATTGTTCAGCCAGGGCTTCCTTGTTTTTGGGGGGATTCAGGCCCACGGAAAGGACCACCATGTCGAATTCCTCTTCCTTGACCCCGGCATCGGAACTGGCGTAACGGATGCGGATGTCCCCGGTCTCCGGGTTTTCCCCGGCAATGGAGGCATAGGAGCGGATGAACCGGGTGCCCTCCAGGCCATCGGCCCGGCTGAAATATCTTTCAAAATCCTTGCCGAATGAACGGATATCATTGTGGAAAACCGTGCATTGGGCCTGGCTGTGGTGGTCCTTGGTGAGGATCACCTGCTTCTGGGTATAGGTGCAGCAGACGCCGGAGCAATAGGAGTTATCCCCGTCCGTCACCCGGCGGGACCCCACGCATTGGATCCAGGCAATATTTTTGGGATGGGCCTTGTCCGATGTCCGCAATACCTTTCCCCCGTAGGGGCCGGTGGAGGAAAGCAGCCGTTCGTAATCCATGGAGGTGACCACGTTGTCATATTTTCCATAGCCGTATTCCTCCCGCACCGAAGGATCAAAGGGAGTAATGCCCGAGGAGAGGATCACCGCCCCCACCTGGATCTCCCGCGTCTGGGGAACCTGGCGGAAATCAATGGCATCGGCCCCGCAGACCCCTCGGCAGATGTCGCATTTGCCTTCCTTGAGATAGAGGCAGGAATCGTCGATGTAGGCCACCAGGGGGATGGCCTGGGAAAAATAGACCTGGACGGCCTTGTTCATGGAAATGTCCTGGTTAAAGGCGTCCGGGTATTCCACGGGGCAATACTCCATGCAGGTGGTGCAGCCCGTGCATTTGTCCTCGTCAATGTACCGGGGGCGGGTGGTGAGGTTCACCTGGAAATTCCCAGGTTCCCCGTCCATGGTGGCCACTTCAGTGAATGTCAAAACCTCGATGTTGGGATGCCGGCCGACCTCGACCAGTTTGGGTGAGAGAATTCACATGGAGCAGTCATTGGTGGGAAAGGTTTTATCCAGCTGGGCCATGTGGCCCCCGATGCTGGGTCCCTTTTCCACCAGAAAGACCTTGAATCCGGCCGTGGCAAGGTCCAGCGAGGCCTGGATTCCGCTCACCCCGCCGCCGACAACCATTACATCCCCAAAGTTCTGTTCGTTTTCCACTGGCATATCTCCGTGATAGTTAAGACCTCCGGGTGGGGACAATGCCCCTTTCCCTAGAGGGCCTCGTTGATGATTTCTGCAATATCCTTGATTTCCAGGATGTCTTCGTACTCCAGGTTCAACCGGCTTTCCTCAAAGTTGGTGATGCAATAGGGGCAGGCCGTGGCCAGGATTTCGGCCCCGGTGTCCCGGGCCTGGTCCAGGCGGATGTCCGAGAACCGCTCCGACCGGGGGGTGTCCATCCAGATCCGTCCCCCGCCGCCGCCGCAGCAAAGGCTGGCCGGGCCATGGTCGGCCATTTCCGCCAGCTCCAGATTTTCCACCCGGTCCAACAGCTCCCGGGGGGCGTCATAGATTCCATTGTGGCGGCCCAGGTAACAGGGGTCGTGGAAGGTGACCCGCTTATCCAGGGGTTTGGACAGGATGAGGCGGCCCCCACGGATCAGCTCCAGCACATATTGGGACATGTGGACCACCTCAAAATTCACCATGAATTCCGGGTATTCGTTTTTAAAGGTGTGGTAGCAATGGGGGGAGGAAACAATGATCTTTTTCACGCCCCGGTCAATGAAGGTTTTGATATTCTCCCTGGCCAGGTTCCGGAAGACCTCTTCACTGCCGATCTTGCGGACGCTTTCCCCGCAGCAGGATTCATCTTCCCCCAGGATGCCGAATTCCACCCCGGCGGCCTTGAGCACATTCACCGTGGCCTTGGCCACCTTTTTCATCCGGGGATCATAGGCAAAATAACAGCCCACAAAATAAAGGACCTCCATTTCTTCGCTAAAGGCGGGCACCCCCAGGCCATCGGCCCAGGCCGTGCGGTTTTTCCGCTCCCCGGCCAAGGGATTGCCCTCGGAAATGAGGCTGGCCCGGGCGGTTCTGGCCGATTTCACTGAAGCCGGGAAGACCTCGTACTCCGTGGCCACCCGTCTCAGGGCCACGGAGAGATCAATCTGGCCCAGGCCCCGGGGACAATGGGAGGGGCAGGTGCCGCAGGTGGTGCAGCGCCAGAGATCTTCTGCCTCAATTTCAAAGAGG
>JAKSBM010000953.1 GCA_022361135.1 Desulfobacterales bacterium
AGGATGCTGACGATGCCGGTTTTGGGATCAATGGACATGGCCGAAAGGAAGGAGGTGAGTCCGGACTTGATGGGGGCCCAAACGCCCACATATTCCAAGGCGCCGATCATGGCAAAGATCACCCCCACGGCGGGAATGATGAGGAGGAAGAGGAGTTCGGCCCCTTCCCGGGCCGCACCAAAGATGGTGGGCAGCACCCCGGTGTTGGGGGTGAAGCTGGGCATGTCCTCCAGGGGCACGGCCCGGGCGTCCCGCCACAGGGTTTTCCCCATGAGCCAGGGCACGATGACCAGGGGGGCAAACACGGAAATCAGGATGACCACGAAGACCTTGGCCTGGATGGCGGTGAGGGCGATGAGACAGAACATGAAGGTGGAAAAAGACTGCTGGGACTGGACCATGGTGCAGATGGCAATCTTCTGCTCATCCTTGGTGGCCCCGGCCTTGACCAGGATGGGTCCGGCGATGCGGCCGGCGGCATTGATATCCCCCAGAATATTGTAGATGGAGGGGATGATCACCGAAGAGTTCACCCCCATGAGCCGGGTCACGGGCAGGAAAATCCGCATGAGGGCGTCGGTGAAACCGCAGCGCTCCAGAATCCGGCCGATGAGGACGGAGATGATGATGGCCACCCCCACCTTGCCCGTGAGGAAAACCTTGACGATGATGGGATAGGCCTTGTTCAGCATGGCGTCAAAGACACCGGCGATGAATTGGGGATTGAAAATCAACCCCAGAAAACACAGGGCCACCAGGATGAGGCCCGTAATCTCAATGCCCCGCAACTTATTTTTCCGTTCTGCACCTGCAACTGCTTCACTCATGATATGGGTCTCCTCGGTTCTATTTTCGGGTTATGAGATGATCCCGGGCCATGGTGGCGGCATAGTTCTGGATCACCTCTCCGCCCAGGGCTGCCATGGGAATGGCCGACATTCTTTCCTTGAAAATCACAACTTCGGCTTCGGGTAAAAGGGCCTGGATGGCATGGGCCAGGGGCAGGCCGTTTTCCAGGATCTCCAGGGCATGGGAATTCCCGCAGATGAAATTCAACCCCAGTTCCCGGGCCTTGTCCACCAGGGCATGGTCGGGAAAAACCCGGCTGATGGTGGCCAGCACCGTGTCCACATCCGGGTGTTCGGCAAAGGCCCGTTCCATGTGATCCGGTGTGAATCCGGTGTGGGGAAAAATATGCATGACCTTGTTCACGGTGTTGTCCGGCCGGCCCACCAGAATTTTTCCCCGGGCCTTGACTGCGGTTTCGTCAATGGTGCCGCAATCCCGGATTTCCTTTTCCGCGGCCAAGAGTTTCTCCTCGGTGGCCGTGTCCATGAAGGATTCAATGCGGGAGAGCATGTCCCCCAGGGTGTTCACCCCATCCACACTATCACCCACAAAGAGGATATTCCCGGGCACATGGGAATAGGCGATGTCGGCATGGACG
>JAKSBM010001036.1 GCA_022361135.1 Desulfobacterales bacterium
AAACCCGTTTTCCACATGTTCAAGAAAGGTGATGAAAACTGGATCGCTCTTTAATCCATTTTCCAATGCATATCGGGCAGCATCCCCGGTGGAACGATGGACCTGGCGCCACCATCCCAGGCTGGACTCGGGCACCCGGCCGGAATCATCCAGCACCCCGTCCGATCCGGCCAGATCATTGCCCAGCTCTTCCACCCAGGTCATGAATTCATCCCGGTCAAACCCATCGGACTGGAATTGGGCCAAACCGTTGCGCACGGCCCTGGCATATTCGGCAGCCGCCCGGTCATAGCCGGACATATCCCCCAGTTCCGGGACCAGGGCACGGATGTGATCTGCCCCGTTCCTTTCCACCCAATAGAGGGCCTCCCGGCCCAGTTTCTGAATCTCATCGGTGACCGCCCGGTACTCCGCCACAAAATAGGCTTTCCCATCCACTTCCAAAACCGGACGTCTGGAATTGGGGGATTGATGGGTATGGGTCAGGGTATCGCCGCTGGGCAGTCGGACCTGGGAATCCGGTCCCAGGGCACCGGAACCATTTTCCAGGCGGAGGTCCACCGAGGTATGAAACACCTTTTCCAATCGTTGCCCAAGGCCCTCGGTGGTATCCACACCCTCCCGCGCTGCATCAATAATTCTCGATTCCAGGGCGTCTGCCCGTCCCGGTTCCTCGTACCAATCTTTTATCCGGGTCACTTCTTCATCGGTGAGGATACTGAACAGGGCATCCTCGGGGCTGAGACGGAGGATGAGATCAAATTCGGTTTTTGATAAAATTTGCCCCCCGCTATTGAGGATGAACAATTCCTGGAAAACCACCTGGAACAAAAACGCCCTGAATTCCGGCCTTACCGTTTCCGGGCTCACACCCATTTCATCCAGGATGGTATCCACAATGGGATTGGCCCCGTCTGCCGAAGTGCCGGCCTGTCCCTGGGCGAGAAGGCTGTTCCGGAATTCTTCCCCACCCAGTTTGCCATAGGGCAACATCACATTGGTCTGGATATTCACCCGTTCCACCGGCGGACGGCGCACCAGAATTTCTTCGGTGAGGGTGGGGTTGTCCGAATGGAGTTCATAGGGTGCAGCCCCATCTCCCAGCCGGGCCCGGAGATCTTCATTATAAATGTCGATGAGCCGCTGGAGGGTCCGCCCCCGGGTGGTGTCATAGAAGACCCGCTGCATGATCCTCAGGGCTTCAAAATATTCAGGTTTGAGGTAGACATCCCCGGTCTGGGGACCGGTGACCAATTCCAGGTAATACCCTTCCCGACCGTTGGAGTCCACCTCCAGGGAAAGGACGGGGTAGCCCAATTCGTTGCCCGAAGTTACGGCAAAGGTATAGCCCTTTTCCAACTGCACTTCATTGAGCCAGGAAGGAACGGTGACGTGCATGTTCTGGAATTCGTGCTCAAAGCCGAACCGATCCACCTGGAACCCTTCCGGGGCTTCCCAAAGATCCGGCAATGCAGTTCTGGGCGGATTGTCAAACCGATCCAGGGAAACGGTGGAACTTGAGGAGAATTCCTCATCCCCCACCCCGCCCCGTACATCTTCCACAATATCACTGAAGCGCACGGTCCACTCATCCAGGATATCCGGATGGAGCAATTCTTCGGCAATGTCGGTGCGGTCTTCGGACAGGGCCTGTTCCACCTCCAGATCCCGGGCATCCAATTCCTCCTGGAGCTGGGAGAGTTCCTGGGAGGTGTCTGGATTTTCCTCCAGAAATTCCGTGAATTCATTTTCCAAATCGGAGACGGCCCGACGGGTTTCCCCAAACCGACGACGCCCCTGGGAAAGCTGGGCATCACCAAAGGTTTCTGAATCGTATGTTTCCCCCAACAGGGGGGAATCTTCCGGGGTAAAATAATTGCCCAACATCAGCCGGGCCGAGGGTTCTGAGACCGGTGTGGTGACCAAGCCTTCACCGGGATATTGGGCGGCCAGGTCCCGGGTGACTTCCTGTAAATTGGCACTTGCACCGCCCAACCAGGGGCGCTCCCCGGCCGGCAGGGCGGCCCGGTCGACCCCGGGAAGCTGGGTATAGGGATCCGCGGCGATGAGGCGCAGATCATGGGTGATATCCCCTTCATCCACGGCCGTGTGTTTGACCACGCTCACCGCGGCCAGACGTCCGTCGGGTCCCCGGGTCTCGGTGATTGAAATCTCACCGTAGGTTAGGGGATCGGTGGGATCCTCCACATCCTCGGTCAAGGGATTTTCCCCCTCGGACAGGGGCAGAACAAAATTAGTCCGGATGCCCCGGATGATGAAATCATCATATCCGGGTACGTTTTCACCCTTGGCAATCCAAGCTTCCAACTCTTCGGCCAATTGTTCCAGGCCGGATTGTTCCCCGATATCCAAGTCCTGGGAATGGAATGTATAGGATGAAAAATACTCCCCTTCTCTGGGAGTATTTGTATAGCTGCCTTCTCCGTCGGATTCGCTCTGGGCCGGTGTCGGAGGAGAGGCCGTTTCGTTAAGAAAGCCCAGGCGATCGCTGCTGAGTTCGTACCGCAACTGGGTCTGGGGATCCATCTGAAGGCTCTGCTGTTCCCAAAGGGTTTCCAGGACCCGCCGCCCCTCCAGGGAGAAGCG
>JAKSBM010000063.1 GCA_022361135.1 Desulfobacterales bacterium
ATCGGAGACGGCCAGGACATAACGGCCCCCCCCCTGTTTCTGCAGGGCACCGGACATGATCATGGACTGAACCGCCTCACCGGCAGCCCCCTGGAAATCCCGGTAATCCAGCCCCATGACCGCTTTGCCCTGGTCATTGGACATGTCGATGTTCTGGGTGGAGGTGACGCAGCCCGTGGTGAGGAAAGTCAGGAAAAGGGCAGTCACGGCGGGGAGAAGCATGGATTTTGAAATGGCGTTGCGAATCATCTTAGTTTCCTTTGCGAATTAAAATTCTAAAATCCCGGGCCTTGGCATGGCTGGCCACGGCATTGAACCGGAACTGGGATCCCTCAAAACCTGGAAAGGGAACCCATCGTGTAATGGTGGACGGCAGGGAAAACCCACTTTGATCCAGCCATTCCACCCGGTATTCCAATTTTTTATAATTCTGGGTTTTATTCCGGCCGGTGACCTGGACCTCCAGAAATCCTTCGGAGTTCAGGCGGGAGTTCACCTGGGTCAATTCCACAAACAAGGGACCTCCCACCAATGAAACCCGGGGGTCCACCGGCGGTTTGGTGGCACATGCGGCCAGCATAAGCGACAGACCGACCAGCACAATCAATGGATAAAATCGTTTCATGTTGCCTCCTTTCATTTGCTTACATGGCAATGACCCCATGGTAAATGGGGGCATCAGACTGGGGTATTTTTACATAAACCAGGGCGTTCCGGCCCTGGGGGACTTCCAGGGGAAGTTTCTGGCCCCCCGGGGTTTCGATGACCAGTTTACCGTCCTTGGGGGCCGGGACCCGGGCCATCTGAAATTCCTTGGGAAGACCGGTCCAGATTCGCACGTCGGCGGAGGTGGTCACCGCCTGAATAATGGCGGCGGCCAGGCCGGCCAGCTCACCCATTTCCTTCTTGGCCACGTATTGGATGGTGGTTTTCACCAGGGTGGAAACCATGGCCCGGGTGAGGATCATGGGGTATTTTTTCTTGAATTCCGTCTGGACCACCCGATCCATGCTGGCCAGGCTGCTGGTGCGACCCAGGAGATGATCGGCGCCGTCCTTCACCATCAATTCGGAATAGGCGGCATCCCGCATCACCAGTTTGGGCAGGGCAATGGCCGTATAATCGACCTGGGAGGTGGCCACGAAGAGGGGCAGATCGATGCGCAACTCTTCCTTTTCCGGTCCCAGGCCATTTTCAAAGATCACCCATACACAGGGCTTCTTCTGTTTCATGCTGCCGTCTGCCACGGCAAAGTCAGCGGCCACCCCTGGGTGGTCGGATATCATTCCATAGGCTTCCTTGAGCAGGGTAACGGCCTTGGCATGGTCATTCTGGGACAGGAAGAAGAGACCGGCCATGTAAGTGGTGAAGGGGTTGATGAAATCGGGATAGGGCTTGAAGGCGTAAAGGCTGGCGTACTTGTCCTTAAGGATTTCTTCCACCTCGGGGTTTTCCACATTTTTGCGGAGATCCATGCCCTCTGCTTTGGCGTTTTTGGCCTTGAGTTTTTTATTTTCCGCTGCTTCCTTTTTGTCCATCTCCTTCTTGAGCTTGGCAATTTCAGCGGCGAAGCGTTCCTTGGCCCGGCGCTGGCGATCCAGAGCCCTGTTGAATTCCACCCGGGCCAGGGCCATTTTGCCTTCCTGCCAGAAGTTCATGGCTTTATAGGTATTGACCATGATGCCATCGTATTCTTCGCCGCTGTAATCCAGGACCGCGTCGTTGAGCATCACCGCACCCACATTTTTCCCGGCATCTTCCACCATGAGGGTATCGTTATGCTCCTTGATCAGAGCCTCCCCGGCATCAAAGTATTTGCAGCTTGATTCGTAATCCCCGGCATACCGCAGGGCCACACCGGCCTGGAGGTATTCCAAAAGCTTTCCGGAATCCGGTTTTTTTAACTCCTCTTCCTTCACACCATCGGCCTTGGCCGCTTCGGCGTACTGACCTTGATTATAAAGGGAGTTATAACTATTCAATTTTTGTTTGTGAAGTGCAGAGGTACAGCCGGTGAGAAACCAAGCCGTAATTAGGGCCATGGAACAGAGTCTTACAGTGGTCAATTTGAAATGCATTATTTCCTCCCCAGGGAATTCGGGTAATGGACGCCATTCAAGAAGAAAAGCGAAAAAGAGTTACACAGAAACAGATTCTCAACATGGGGCGGATGGCGCCAACCCCGAAAAAAACAAGAGCAATATGGACAAAACTACACAAAAATTCAAGCAATAACTCCTTCCCCCAAGGGATTTGTTCACCCAAGGGAAAAACGGAACAGACAGCCGGCTTCCCAGGCCCCAACGATCATTTCCTCCCATGGCGCCCAGACAATGGAACCCAATCCACTGATTTAAAAGAAAAATAAAAGCATGATTCAACCCAGAAATGGAGCGTCCCCTCCTTTGGTCGGAAGGGATTTTTATTTTCCCAGTATCCATCCAAATGAGGGAAAACCCACCCTCCTTTTTCCTTGAACCCAGCTGGAAAGGGGTATATTGAGTGAAACTTTCGGCTTCGTTACAATGGGGTAACGAAAAACACCAAGTAAGAGGGTCATTTATGAAGGGCGCATACAAAAGACTGCTGGAAATCAACCTCAGTGAGCAACGGTTTGAAATCCAGCCCATAGCAGCAGAGGTATTTGAAACCTACCTGGGCGGTAAAGGCCTGGGGGCCTATCTCCTCACCCAACGAAATCCCGTGGGCGTGGATCCCCTGTCCCCGGACAACCACCTCATCTTCACCACCGGGGCCGTGGCCGGCGGCGTTACCTGGGGCTCCTCCCGGTACGGCGTCTTCACCAAATCCCCCCTCACCGGCTTTTTTTGTGAAGCCTATTCCGGGGGACGGGTACCCGAGGCCATTGCCGCCACCGGCTTTGATGCCGTGGTCATCCACGGCAGGGCCCAGGCCCTCTCCCTATTGAACATCACCCCTTCGGGGGTGGAATTTGTGGATGGCCAGGATTATGCCGGGCTAAATACCTTTGAAACCGAAGATCGGCTGACCCAGGATTTCTCCGACGCCACCGTAAGGGGTTGGAAAACCGGCACCGTGGTCACGGGTCCAGCCGCTGAAAACGGGGTGAAATTCGCCATCATCAAAAACGACGGCTGGCGATGCGCCGGCCGGGGGGGAACCGGCACGGTCCTGGGATCGAAAAGGATCAAGGCCATCCGCTTTTCCGGGAACCAGAAAAGGACACTCCACAATCCCGAGGCATTGAAGGAACTGGCCCGGGAGATGGCCGGGGAATCCCAAACCCATCCCGTGGTCCAGGCCTACAAAACCATGGGTACGGCCCAGATGGTGAAAATCATGAACACGGCCAAGGCATTCCCGGCCAAGTACTGGACCCTGGGACAGGCCCCCCACTGGGAAAAAATATCGGCCGATGCCCTGCACAGCCGGTGTAAGGTCACCCCCCACCCCTGTGCCAAATGCTTCATTGCCTGCGGACGCATGACCACCATCCAGGAGGGCCGCCACAGGGATTTGGTGGTTGAGGGGCCCGAATATGAAACCCTCTATGTTTTCGGGGGAATTTGCATGGTGGAATCCATTGAGGAAATCACCTGGCTCAACCACATCTGCGACGGCCTGGGCATGGACACCATCAGCGCGGGGAACCTGGTGGGCTTTGCCATGGCTGCTGCAGAACAGGGAAAGATAGATGAATCCATTGCCTTCGGAGACAGCGATGCCATCGCCGACCTATTGAACAAAATTGCCCACCGCCAAGGCATTGGCGACATCCTGGCCCAGGGTATTGTCCATGCGGCCCGGACCTGGGGCATGGAGGACACCGCCGTCCATGTGAAAGGCATGGACCCGGCTGGCTATGATCCCCGGGTTCTCAAGGGCATGGGACTGGCCTATGCCACCTCGGATCGGGGGGCCTGCCACCTTCGGTCCACCGTATACAAGGCCGAACTCTCGGGCATGGCCGATCCCGATCAAACCGTGGGAAAATCCCCGGTATTCATTGATTTTGAAGATCGCCTCACCCTCTTTGATGCCCTAATCCTATGTAAATTCTTCAGGGACATCTATGGTTGGGAACTCCTGGGGGAAATCATCCAGGGGAGCACCGGCCTTTCCGGCAGCCGGGAAAACCTGGAAAAACTGGCATTGAATATATCCAGCCTGGTCCGGGACTTCAATCTCAGGGAAGGCATGACCCCGGCGGACGAAACCCTTCCCCCGGCCCTGCACAAGCCCCTGGAAGACTCCGGGGCCGTGATTTCCCCGGAAGAGGTGGCCGCCATGGTTACCGAATATAAATCCCTCCGGGGCTGGACCGACTAATCCCCCGGCCCCCCTTCCATCGGTTGGGGGGCTTCACAAAATAGATCCTGCCCCATAAAATCCCTTCAAAACGACCACTGGCCCACTAAATAGTAGTTGCCCCTGCCAGACCATTTTAAAACCCCCTATATCTGAAAATAGGGCCAATACCAGGTACGAAATACGCCCTTCCATGGATATGAACCCCATCCAATGCAGGTAAAAGGGGAAGCCCCCCTTCAAATAACAAAAAAGGCCCCAACCAGCGCTATGCTGATTGGGACCTTCTGAAGAACACCCCTGCGGCCTCCGCCCCTCCCACACAGTCCCCTATGCAATACCATCGACGATAGAGAACTTCCCCCACTTACAATCGGGCGTGTTCGAGGTGGGAACTGCCTCACGGCTTAACACCAGACGACAAGGCCAAATAATTTATCCAAGGGTTCATCGACGGTTTAAGTGAACACCGGAAGTAGGACCCCACAAAAACAAAAAAAGGCCCTGCACAGCGCATTGCTGAACAGGGCCTTTTGAAGAATAACCCGGCGGCGTTCTACTCTCCCACACCGTCACCGATGCAGTACCATCGACGCTAGAGAACTTAACTTCCGTGTTCGAGATGGGAACGGGTGTGGCCTCTCTGCCATCGCCACCGAATTAAATCGGTAAAATTTGTTGTAGTTTTCTCATAATGTGTTCTCAACAAAGCATTTAAACTTGGTTGTAGAAAAAGTGGCTAAGCCTCACGACCTATTAGTACCGGTTAGCTGAACATGTTA
>JAKSBM010000410.1 GCA_022361135.1 Desulfobacterales bacterium
AATAGAAAATGAGTGCGGAATAATTATGTGCAAAGCAGAAAAAAACAATTCAGCTTTACCCGGTTTTGACTTTCAAAAAGCGGCCCGGGAACATGTGGCGGAAATGCTTCCCTATGTACCGGGGAAACCCATCCTTGAGGTCCGGGAAGAGTATAACCTGGACAAGGTGGTCAAGCTTTCCTCCAATGAATGTCCCTTTGAATTGCCCGCCGGACTTTCCGATGCCCTGGCCACAACGGCCCTGGGCGGCAACCGGTATCCCGATGCCCTGTGTCGGCGGTTGCGGGCCAAGGTGGCGGCCAAACTGGGCGTGGCGGAAAACAATTTGATTTTTGGCAACGGTGCCGAAGAGTGTATCCGTCTCATTGCACAGATTTTTCTGAACCATGGGGATACCGCCATTATTCCCACCCCCATTTTCGATGCCTATTCCGTGGCCACCCGGCTCATGGGAGCCCGTGAGCTTTGCCTGCCCCTGAAGGACCATCGCATTGATCTGGATGCGGTATTGACGGCCTGTGAAAACGAGCCCGGAACCAAATTGGTCTGGCTCTGTTCCCCGTCCAATCCCACCGGCGACCTTTTGAAAAAACAGGAATTGGATGATTTCCTGGCCAGACTGCCCAAGCACATCCTGGTGGTGCTGGACGAAGCCTATGCCGAGTTCGTCACCGATCCCGAGGCGGCCCGCACCGAAGATTACCTGGACACCGATCCCCGGGTCATCGGCCTGAGAACCTTTTCAAAGGCCTATGGTCTGGCCGGATTCCGGGTGGGATACATTGTGGCCCAGCCCGGCGTCATTGATCTGGTGAACAATGTGAAACTGCCCTTTAACGTGAATATCCAGGCCCTGGCCGCTGCGGAGTTCATGCTGGACGAGGGTGAGTTTGCACGGAATCATGTGGAATTGGTGGTATCCGAACGGGAGTTCCTGCGGGCGGAATTGGTAAAACGGGGCTTTGATGTCCCCGAATCCCAGGCCAGCTTCCTCTTTGTGAAGATTCCTGAAAAATATAAAACATCCGGGGTGGATCTGTTTAAGAAACTGTTGCCCAATGGATTTATCGTACGGCCCGGAACCGCATTTGGGGTGCCTGAATATTTCAGGATGTCCCTGGGAACCCGGGAAGACAATATTGCGTTTTTGCAGGCGTTTGACAACGCGCTGACGATTTAACATTATTTTTTAGTTGTACGGAGGGTATGTAATGAAAAAGATTTTAAGTTTGGTACTGGCCCTGGGCCTGTGTCTTTCGTCCATGGCATTTGCGGCCGACAAACTGGTGGTGGGAACTTCTGCGGATTATCCCCCCTATGAATTCATGGATAAGAACGGCGATTTTACCGGTTCTGACATGGACCTGGTCCGGGCCATCGGTGAAAAAATGGGCAAAAAGATCAAGATCGTTGACATGGGTTTTGATACCCTGATCGCCGCCCTGCAGAAGAAAAAAATTGACGTGGTCATCGCCGCCATGCAGGCCACTCCCGAGCGTGCCGAAAAAGTGGACTTCTCCATTGTTTACCGCACCATCTCCGACGCCCTGCTGGTGAAGGAAGGCTCCGACATCCAGCTGAAATCCATCTTTGATTCCGCCCCCTATAAAGTGGGTGGCCAGACCGGCACCATCCAGGAAAAATGGGTCCAGGACAACCTGATCAAAACCGGCAAACTGCCCAAGGAAAACTACTTTTCCTACGAACGGGTCGACAATGCCGCCATGGACTTGAGAGCCGGCCGCATCGACATCCTCCACATCCAGTCCGACCCGGCCCGGGAACTGATGAAGAAAAAGGGTCTGAAGATCGCCCTGATTTCCGAAGAAGCCATTGCCGGTGGGCAGAGCCTGGCCGTCACCAAGGGCAACAAAGAGTTGCTGGATGCCATCAACAAAGCCATCGAAGAAATCAAAGCCGACGGCACAATGAAGAAACTCATGGATAAATACGAGCTTTTGTAATCGCTTTTTGTCCTGAAATTTTGTAGAAAAGGAGGGGGAGTCAAACCCCTCCTTTTCATGTTTTTAAGGAAGCCTTTATGGAATTATTAACCAGCGCAACCGCAATGATGAAGTATCTCCTTCCGGGATTGGGGATAACCATTTCCGTTACCGCCATTGCCCTGGCCATCGGCTGTGTCTTTGGCGCATCCATGGCAGTGATGCGTGTCTACGGCGGGCCCATTACCCGGAACATCGCCCTGGGATACTCCATCCTGGTTCGTGCCGTGCCGGTGATTGTCATCATCTTCATCCTCTTTTTTGTGATTTCCGAATTCGTTGATCTCACCCCGTTCATGTCCGGCGCCTTTGCCCTGGGCTTTGCCTCGGGGGCCTACCAGACCGAAATTTTCCGGGGGGCCATCCTATCCATCCCCGGCGCCCAGATGCGGGCGGCCCGGGGCATCGGCATGTCCCGTGGCAAGGCCATCCGCTGCATTATTCTGCCCCAGGCCTTCCGGGTGTCCATCCCCTCTTTGATCAATGAGATTTCCCTGGTGCTCAAGGATTCCTCCCTGGTTTTTGTCATCGGAGTGCCTGAATTGTTGCGCCGGGCCCAATACGCCTCCGCTTCCACCCTGGAACCCCTCATGGCCTTTGGTTGTGCCGCCCTGTTTTACATGGCCATGACCCTGACATTGAGCAAGGCCCTGGAGGCCGTTGAAAAGAAATTTGCCATTAATTTTTAGGACCCAAATTTAAGATCCATGGATGAAAATATCATGACACAACCCCTGCTAAGAATCGAAAATTTACGCAAATCATTTGGTGATGTGGAGGTGATCAAAGGGGTCAGCTTCGAGGTGATGCCGTCGGAGGTGATTGTGGTCATCGGCAGTTCCGGTACCGGCAAGAGTACCATGCTCCAATGCCTCAACCTGTTGCACAAACCCACCGGGGGCAAGATCTTCCTGGAGGATACGGAAATCACCGATCCCAACATGGACGAGGACATGGTCCGCCGTCAGATGGGCATGGTGTTCCAGGAGTTCAACCTCTTCAACCACCTTTCCGTGCTCAACAATGTCACCATCGGCATGGTCAAGGTCCGGGGCATGGCCCAGGATGCGGCCAAAACGCAGGCCATGGCCGAGTTGGAACGGGTGGGCATGGCCGAACATGCCGATAAATATCCGGCCCAGCTCTCCGGTGGCCAGAAACAGCGGGTGGGCATTGCACGTGCCCTGGGCATGAACCCCAAGGTCATGCTCTTTGACGAACCCACCTCGGCCCTGGACCCGGAACTCACCGGTGAAGTGCTGTCCGTCATGCAGCAATTGGCCAAGGATGGGATGACCATGGTCATTGTCTCCCACGAAATGGGCTTTGCCCGGGAGGTGGCCGACCGGGTCATCTTCATGGAAAATGGATACATTGAAGAGCAGGGCAGTCCGGAACAGATTTTTACCCAGCCCAAGTCCGAACGGACCCAAGCCTTCCTTTCCGTGATCAACCGCATGGAAGGATTTTAGGGAGACGGCCAATGAATGAATTCATCGAATATGCCCTCATGGCCATGCCCGACCTTATCCAGGGTACGGCCGTGACCCTGGAGGTCACCATCGGCTCCCTGATCATTGGTTTTCTGGTGGGCATGCCCATGGCCCTGGTCCGGGTATACGGCGGTAAAATGCTCCAGCCCTTTTGCACGGCCTATTTGACCCTCTTCCGGGGTACCCCCCTGCTGGTTCAACTCTTTGTGGTCTACTATGGATTGCCCGAAATCGGGGTCTCCTTTTCCCGCATGGGAGCCGCCTTCCTCACCCTGGGGTGCAATTCCGCCGCCTACCAGTGTGAATATTTCCGGGGGGCCATTCTTTCCGTCTCCAAGGGGCAGATGCGGGCGGCCCGGGGCATCGGCATGAGCCGCATGGCCGGCATCCGTTACATTGTCCTTCCCCAGGCCATGCGCCTGGTGATCCCGGCCTGGTCCAATGAGTTCATTGCCATGATCAAGTACACGGCCGTGATTTTCCTCATTGCCGTACCCGACCTCATGGGCAAGGCCAAGATCCTGTCCTCCCAGAACTTTGCCCCCATCCAGACCTATATTCTGGTGGCCCTGATCTACCTGATTCTGGTGGGGATCATGTCCGTGATCCTCCATTTTGTCCAGCGGAAGCTGGCGGTTCCGGGATTGGATTTCAAGGCCGAAGTTCACTAACGATTTGGAAACAGCACCATGGATTTGAAACGCTTCTTTAATTCAGGAACCGACCTGCCCCGGTTCCAGAAGGATCTCATCGCCATCCTCGGGGCAGACCAATGTTGCTTTGATGTGGAAGACCGGGCCGTTTACGCCTTTGATGCCGGAGAAGCCGATTCCAAAACTCCCAGCCTGCCTTCCGCCGTTGTCTTTCCCGAAAATACCTCCCAGGTTTCCGCCGTCATGGCCTATGCCCATGAACACCAAATCCCGGTCATTGCCCGGGGGGCGGGGTCCGGCCTCACCGGCGGGGCCGTTCCCCACTGGGGGGGCATTGTCCTCTCCCTGGTCCGCATGGACCGCATCCTGGATCTGGATACCAAAAATCTTTGCGCCGTGGTGGAGAGCGGGGTGGTCACCGCCGACCTCCAGGCCGCGGCGGCCAAGGCTGGGCTTTTTTATCCCCCGGATCCGGCCAGCCAGGACGTTTCCACCATGGGGGGGAACATTGCGGAAAATTCCGGGGGCATGCGGGCGGCCAAGTACGGGGTGACCAAACAATACGTCCTGGGGCTGGAAGTGGTGTTGGCCGACGGCCGCATCGTCAACCTGGGCTCCAAGTGCATCAAGGATGTGGCCGGCTATTCCATGACCGAGCTTTTCATCGGCTCCGAAGGAACCTTCGGCATCATCACCCAGGCCATTGTCAAGCTGGTGACCCGACCGGAACGCGTGAAAACCCTGGCCATCTGTTTTGATTCCATCCACGGGGCCGGTGCCGTGGTTCCGGCGGTGATGAAATCGGGCATTGTCCCCTGCACCCTGGAGTTCATCGATTCCACCTGTTTGGATGCCGTGCGGGAGGTGGGCCTCATGGGGGAAAGCGAATCCTTTGTCCATGGTGACACCCGGGCCATGCTTCTCCTTGAAGTGGATGGCCGTACCGATGACGTGGAGCGGGATGCGGCCCAGGTCAGGGAGATCTGCGGGGAGCTGGGCATGCTTAGTTTTAAACAGGCCGAATCCGAGGCAGAACGTGAAAATCTTTGGCACATCCGCCGGAGCATCCA
>JAKSBM010000158.1 GCA_022361135.1 Desulfobacterales bacterium
TACCTGTTCCTGTCCCGAAAATGGGATTTTCTATAATTAATTTCGCCGTATTAATATACCATTCAAGGCGCAATCCAGATGAAGAATTCGTACTGGCGGGTTGGCCGTATTCCCATGCTTTTATTTCATTTGCAGCAATTACGATACGATTGAACCTTGTATCCGATGTGGAAATCATTAATCCCCAAAGAACACCAAAAAGCACCAATATGGATACAATTTGTTTCTTGCTTCCAAACATGGATAAAAAATACAAAAGCAATACAATGGCAATAACTTGCCCGGTTTTACCTTGAACCAAATATAGGATATTGAAAAATGCGAGGAGGCTAATTCCCCACAATACAATTTTTCTAACTTTTTTTTCCTCGTAAAACCCCCATACTGCTGTAATAAAGAAAAAATAAGACATGAAGATATTCTGCTTGATGTGGTCGTGAAAGATCACGAAATCGTTCCCTATCCTGGATCCATTACCTGGAAAAACGTCGGGGACCAAATTCAACCAAGATAAATAAGATAAAAATAATGTCAGACCCATTGCAGATGAAAATGAAAACAAAAGTTTCTTTGAAATTTTTCCATCCAGTGCATAAATCCCCACCATGGGAATAAAGAGAAATTTCACACTATCGGATAAATGCTCAATAATTTTATCTTTTCCTGCAATCGTATAAAGAAGTCCAACAAAATAAAGAATAGTTATAACTATGCCCATTATTGAAACAAGATTATTTTTGCTAAATTCAACGACATTGCTAAATCGATTGGCGACATTCTCAACCAACCAAAACAACAATATAAACCCCAAAAGCACATTTGTTCCGGCAGTGGTTATGGGAATCAAAAAGCCCAATAGAATCAATAGTCTTTGATTCAAGGCACAGATGGACATATTAGAAAGTGATAAGGTCTTCACAAGCATCCCATCAATCCATCATAAATAAAGATTCAAGGTTGTTTTGACGAATGAAATCGGGGTGTACAAATATGTAATTCCGATGATGTTGATTTTTGTTCCGATAGGGATGATTTTCAAACTGACTGAAATGAATCATCCGTTTCCCATCGGGAAAGAACCCATCATACCCCAATGAAATCAAATAATTAAACAATTCTTGTTTTTTTGCTTCATCGTGGTGGCATTCGAACAGAAGGCAAGGCTTATCCCGCTTTAACAAATTCTGCCCCCCCTTAAACACGCCGAATTCATGCCCCTCAACATCACATTTAATAAAACTGATCTCATCTGTGCTATCACAGAAGGTATCCAAAGTGGTTAACTCAATCTTAATTTGTTCCCAGTCTTTAGCGGCTTCATGTTCAATCACACTGGCGCCACCGGAGCCCACCTCGGGCCTGAATAAAGGACAAAAACCAACCTCTGTAGATAATCCCTTGTTAACTACAGCCAAATGATCAAATCCAAAGGTTTCCTTTACGTCATTTAAATGAGAATTTAATTCCGGCTGGGGTTCAAAGGCAATCACGCGTCCCTTTTTCCCGACTTTTTTGCACAACAGGTAAGAATAAATTCCCTTATTCGCCCCGACATCAATAACTGTTTTTCCTTCAAGTGCCAATCCAAGCACAAACTTAATATCATCTTTTTCTGTATTGTACCGATAATGCCAAATACTATGCAATAGATGCAATCGCTCAATAAACCTCATTCTCATTTCCCCATAGCATGCACGAAATCATCTCAAAAATAAATTTCAAATAAAAATATATGCGTCCGAACATAAAAGTTAAATTTTTGTTTAAGCTCTCTTTCGATCTTTTCTAACTATCCAATTTAATTAGCTTCAAATACAGCAATTCACTTGTATTTGCAACTCAAGAGGAACCCCGTATCAAGAATATCATATGATCATCAAAAAAAATCTATGAACAACAGATTGTTTTCTTTTACAAAAATTCATCCAACCGGAATAAAAGTTCCTTGGCCGGCCGGGAAAAATAAATCCCATTTTGCCCGCAATCCGGTCCCATTCCCCGGATGAACAAATAAAACACGCCGCCAAAATCCCTTTGGTAATCATAGTCGGGAAGTCGGTGGGAAAGATATCGATGCAGGGCCACCAAGTAGAGGTGGTATTGGAGGATATAGTGATGGGATACCATGGCCTCCCCAACGGCACGTTCAATGTAATCCCCATGGGTGGACCCCAGAAAATTGGATTTATAATCCAGAATATACCACTTCCCTTGATATCGTACGACAAGGTCAATGAACCCTTTGATAAATCCGGTGAAGGCCGTGGTATCTGAAGCCATGGCCTGCCTCAAATAATGGCCATAGGCACTTGTTCCATGATTTTCTTCAAAACACCGGGCCAATCGATCCATGTTAAAGGCATGGGCGGAAAAATAAAATGCCAACTCCGTAAAGCGATGGGCCGCTGGAATTTGGTTCAACGAAAATTGTTGATGTCCGTCATCCATGGGAGTGCTTAAAATATCTTTAAAGGCCTGCACTGAAGATCGCTTCAGGCCCTGCCCCCGAATCCCAAATTGGGTCAACTTTTGGTCCACACAGGTGGATAACTCGGTTTCATTCCCCTGGAAGTCGATGCTCTCCAAGACTCCGTGGAAAAAATCCCCAGCCCCGGCCCCCTTGGGAAAATCCGCCAGGCAAACCCGGGTCTCTCTCAATTCTTCGCTCAATCCCTGGGAATCAGAATCGCCTTCCCCACTCTCCCCCGGGGGGGGGAGGGTTTCAGCCCCCCGGGTCAATGCGGAAAAGCTGGAAATATGAAATGCCCGTTTCACCCGGGGGGGGGGAAGTGGGGAAACCAATTCAGGCAAATCATTTCCATCGGAGACATATTCGGTTTCTCCATCGGATAGGGAGAGTGTTTCCACACCAATTGCGTCCGGGTGGGCCTGGACCAGACTCTGCAGCACCTCTTCCTGGGATACCTTAGCCCTCCCATCTTCCATGAGAATTTGCCCCAAAGCACTTTTTCCAACATCCTTAAGTTCCCCCCAAAAGACCCGGCACAGGGCCGAAGCCCGGGTCAAGGCCACATAGAGGAGACGTCGTTGCTCTGCCAGGTCCTCATCCATCTGGATGTCCCGGGATTCCGCCGATTCCGACTTTATTCGAAAATCCATGCAGGAACGATGATCCAGGGCGGGATCATGGAAAAGCACAGCCTGGCCGTTACCCCGGAAGGAGGAGGCATTCCACAAAAATGGCAGGTAAACAATGGGATATTCCAACCCCTTGCTCTTGTGGATGGTCACAATGGAAACAGCTTTACCATCGCTTTCCAGACGCAATTCCTCGGCCTTTTCCCCCTGCCCGGGTTCCCCCAATTGTTGCTTGTACCACTTCAATAAGAAATAACTGGAAAGGCGCTGTTCCAGCGCAGCCTGGGAAATCAATTCCATGAGATGGTGGAAGTTGGTCACCCCGCGATCATCCACGGCACACGCCGGTCGAAGCAAGGCATCCGGGGAATAGAGCAAGTCCTGGAGCATATGGACAAAACCCCGCTTTTCCCACGCTTCCTTCCACCCGTAGAAACGATCCTGCCACATGCCGTCAAAGCCGTCATCCCGCCGGGCCAGATCAATGGGCAGGAATCCAAAAACCGATGTGCACAGGGCCCCTCGGATGAGCCCCAAATGTCCGGGTTCCTGCACCGCCATGAGGATATCGCACAACTCCCGGGCATGGACCGATTCATAGACCGATCCGGTTTTGGACATGTGGGCTGGAATTCCGGCCTCGGCCAAAGCCGTTTTCACCATATCGGCCTGGTGATGGCTACGGACCAGTACGGCCATA
>JAKSBM010000465.1 GCA_022361135.1 Desulfobacterales bacterium
AGTCCAATGTCCGGCGCAAGGCCCTGCCCGGCCTGGCCCATACCCTGATCTTTTTCGGATTTCTGGCCATCCAGCCCCATTCCCTGGAGCTTATGATCCAGGGCGTGATCCCGGGGTTCCACCCCGGCCATGCCCTGCCCGGTCTTTACCGGGCCTATCTCTTCACGGCGGACATCCTGGGCTTCCTGGTTCTGGTGGGATTTGCCGTGAAGAGATAGGCCCGGTATAGACCGGGCAGGGCATGGCCGGGGTGGAACCCCGGGATCACGCCCTGGATCATGAGTTCCAGGGAATGGGGCTGGATGGCCAGAAATCCGAAAAAGATCAGGGTATGGGCCAGGCCGGGCAGGGCCTTGCGCCGGACATTGGACTGGCCCAGGACATCGGTGAAAAGCACCTTGATCCGTTCCCCCAGCCGGTCCATGGTCTTCACCGGCGTTCCCTCCACGGCCATCATGATGTCGTAGAGCTGTTTCACCCGTTTGAAAAAATAGCCAAAGGCCCCGGCCAGGGCCAGGAACATCACCAACGATTTCACAAGTATAAAATTTTCCATGTCTGGTATTCCACAAAATAGCCCCGGCCAGGGGGCCTGGACCGGGGCATGACCCGGCGGGGGAAATCCCCGCCGGGGGTCGGGTTATAATTTTTCTGTCAGGGCCGGGACCACCTCAAAGAGGTCGCCCACAATCCCGTAATCGCATTTGGCAAAAATGGGGGCATCCTTGTCCTCGTTGACGGCCACAATGACCTTGGCGGTCTTCATGCCGGCAAAGTGCTGGACCGCACCGGAGACCCCGCAGGCAATGTAAAGCCTGGGAGAGACGGTTTTCCCGGTCTGCCCCACCTGCATGCCGTGGTCGGCGTACCCCGCATCCACGGCCGCCCGGGAGGCACCCACGGCCCCGCCCAGCTTGGCGGCGCAGTCCTCAAGGATTTTATAATTTTCCGCCGACCCAATGGCCCGTCCTCCGGTGACGATGACCGGGGCTTCGGTGAGGTCCAGGCTTTGGCTGTCACCGCCCTTGACCTCCAGCAGCTTCAGGGCGCCGGAGTCGGCCACATCGGCGATGAATTCCATCATTTCCCCGGCCCCGTCCCGGGGGGAAGGCTCAATGGCATTGGGCCGCACCGTGGCCAGAAACACGGGGGCCGGGGAGGTGAGGGTGGCAAAGGTTTTCCCGGAAAAATGGGACTTGGTCCCGGTGCGGGCCGCCAGGTCCACCTTGATGCAGTCGGAGATCAGGGGCAGGTCCAGGTCGGCGGCCAGGCGGGCAAAGAGATCCTTGCCCGTGGTGGAGGCCGTGCCCAAAAGGGCGGTGAGACCCAGTTCTTCCACGGCCCGGGCCAGGGCCAGGGCTGCCAGGTCCGGATTCTGGGTGATATCCCCGCCCGATGCCTGGAGGTGGACGATTTTTGCTGCCCCGTGGGCGGCCAGTTCTTCCTTCAGGGGAGCCGGGTCCAGGCCCGGGACCAGGGCAATGACTTCGCCCCCGGCCGCGGCCATGACACCCAGACTGGTTTCCTTGACCTTCCCCTGTTCCGTTTCAATGACACTACCTGTGGTCATATCCCGTCTCCTTTCTATATTACCTTTTCCTGGGTTTTCAGGA
>JAKSBM010000174.1 GCA_022361135.1 Desulfobacterales bacterium
AACGCCAGTGCCTTTTCCCGGCAATTGCTCAAACTGGCGGAGAATGCCTTTCGTCCGTTAAAGCTCTCCCCGGCCCATGCATCCCTTTTGCTCCAGGTTTATGAAATGCCCGGCATCAGTCCCAAGGATCTAAGCCAGAAACTTCACCTGACCCCGTCCACCATCACCCGCTTCATTGATGCCCTGGTGAAAAGGAAATTGCTACGCAGGAAAAGCAAGGGAAAAACCATTGAAATCCATCCCACGGATCGCAGCCTGAAACTCAGGGGCGATGTGGCCATGGCCTACAAGGAACTGGTCATCTCCTATACGGAGGTACTGGGCATGGAAACAGCCCGGGAACTTTCCACAAAAATCGCCAGCGCCACGGATAAAGTGGCCGAAAAAACCATCCTGCTGAAACCATAGAAAGTAGCTAAATGCCAAAGAGTTTTAAACTGACCATTGAATACGACGGCACCGACTACTCCGGCTGGCAGCGGCAACAGGACCGCACCACCATCCAGGGGGAATTGGAGTCCGTCCTCAGCCTGATTTTAAACCAGGAGATAAAAATTGCCGGTTCCGGTCGAACCGACGCCGGTGTCCATGCCCATGCCCAGGTGGCCAGCTTCACCGCAGAAACATCCATGGGCCCGGAGGGGTTAATCCGGGCCGTGAACAGTCTGCTGAAAAAGCAAGCCATTGTCCTGCGGGACATCCATGAGGTGGAGGCCGACTTCCACGCCCAATACTCGGCCACCTCCAAGGAGTACCACTATTGGATTCTCAATTCCAAAATTCCATCTGCCCTGGAATCCCGCTATGTCTGGCATGTCCATCAGCCTTTGGATATGGCCCCAATGGCCGCCTGCTGCGACCATATCCTGGGCGTCCACGATTTCAAATCATTTGAAAATGTGGGAAGTCCCCGGACCTCTACCATCCGGGAGATTTTCTCGGCCTCCATCCAGGCCAAAAGCCGGGATCGCCTCCGCTTTTCCGTCTGTGCCAGCGGATTTTTGAAAAACATGGTCCGAAACCTGGTGGGCAGCATCGTGGCAGCGGGACGGGGACGGATCAGCCCGGATGAATTCAAAGCCGTTCTGGAAGCCAAGGACAGGACCCTGGCCGATGCCACGGCCCCGGCCAGGGGACTCTTTCTCCACCGGGTCAACTACGGAGAATAATCCTCCCCTCCC
>JAKSBM010000862.1 GCA_022361135.1 Desulfobacterales bacterium
ATACAGAGTTGGCTGCCCTGGTGGGCCAATGGGCCGGCTTGTTGGCCGATGAAACCGTAAGGGCCCGGTACAACCAGGTCCGTGCCCAATTGGAAGAGGGCGGTGGTGGGCGTTTCATCAGCCGGGTAAAGGTGCCCGGTCAGGATACCGTATTGGGTCTGGCCCTGTGGCAGCGGCGCGGAGAACCGGGCCGGGAGCAGGTGGATATCCTTGGCGTGGTCACCGATCCGTCGGTTACGGCCGGCCTTGATGACGGCGAGGGCTGGCGGGGGCTTCCCCGGGAGTTGATTCTCAATGTCCTGGCCTCGGCAGAGCGGGAATATCCTGGGGTGGATGTGGCTGTGACGCCGGTGCAGGACGTTGTCTGGGATGCGGCCCGAACCTTGTTTTTTGCCCGGAATCTTTCCGATAGCTGGGTGGTTTCCCTGGATCCTCCCTTGGCCCAGGCAGCTCACCATGCTTCCCAGCGGCTTTACCTGCGCCAGCGTGACGCCCTGAGACCCTATGTACAGGAATTCCAGAGTCTGTTGGACACCTTTTCCGGAGCGGTTTCTCCGGAATTGATCCAGCGGTCCCAGCAGGTGGTGGCCGGGCTTAACGCTGTGTTTCAACAGATGGATGGGGTCAATGAGGTGATTGCGGGTGTGGGACCGCGTTATCTTACCCTTCGCCAGGCGTTTTCCCAATTGGTCACCGAGGTGACAGAAGGGGTGGCCGGCCGTGGGGATGTTCCTGAAACCACCGTGACCCGATTGACTGAAATGGCCGAACATCTGACCCAGACCGCGCCCCGGCCCGATCCGGTTCAGGCGGGGACCCGTTTTGCCGAAACCGCCCCCAGTCGGGTGGTGGTCCAATTGGAAAACAGCCCGTTGGTGACCCGTTCTTCGGAGTTGTTGTATGAAAAAAATTCAGCGGATTCCCATTGGGTGCGTCTCCAGGGAAATCAATGGGTGACCATGGACGGCGGTGCGGCGGTTTTGGATGAAAACAGTCGCATTACCATTGTGGGACATGGCACCTCAACGAGTATATCCGGATATTCCGCCGAAGAGTTGGCCCGGCTGTTGCACAATACGGGATTGCTCACCGGCGATACCCCCATTCGCCGCATCAGCCTGGTGGCCTGTGGCGTGGATGACCCCCAGACGCCGGTGGAGGAAGGGGCCCCCCGGGCCCCATTTGCCCAAAGGCTGATGGAGAACCTTGATTCGTTGGGCGTCCGGGTTGCCAGCGTTTCTGCCCGGGACGCCCTGGTTATGGTCGACACCACCGGACGGAAGTGGACCGGTATTCATCAGGCCGACGGCAGTGTGCTTTGGTCCCAGAAGAGCAATGCCAATAAACTCATTGTGGAGCGGGACGGCAATGGTGGATATGTTACCAGCACCATACCCGTGGAGCAGGGGCTGGTGAGGACCTTTGTGGGCAACCGGGCAGGAGCCCTGGGAACCCTGGACCGCCGGACGGTTCGGTTTGAAAACGGGATCCAGGTGGATGACCAGGGGAATCCAGTGACCGGCTCCCAGCGCCTGGGCGAAGAACAGATGGCCCTGGCCCTGACGCTGCTTGGGGGGGATGGGAATGGTGAAATCCTTGTGGACGGGGACTCCATCACCGTTTCTCCCCCGGAATCCGGAGGTGGAGATGCTGGATTGCCCCGGCCCTTGGACCTGAGTGTCCCGGATCGGGTGGGAACCCCCGGCGTGTTTCCGGATCTTGCGTTACCCGGTGCCGGAACCAAGGGGACAGGGATGGGTCGTACTCCGGAAAAGGGTTCTGCCGATGTGGAAGTGGCTGCCCTGGACCAGGAATTGATACGGCTTAACCATCTCCAGGCCCAGGCCGTGGCCCGTCGGCTCAATGCCTATGGGGAGCTGAACGGGCAGCAGGTGATCCTTGATTTAGCAAGTTTAACCCGGGAGGGCGATACCATTCGTTTTTCCGTGGTAAATCGGTCCGAGCTTAATACCGATGGCTCCATTCCGGAAACGGCCCGTCGCATCAACCTTGAGACCGAAGTGGACGGGTTGGGTGATGCCCACGTGGAGCTGTTCCGGCGCATGGCCGAAGTGGCGGCCCAGCAGGGAAGCGCCCCGGCCGGGGCCTGGGCCGGCCTGGTGGGCAGCAACCGCAACCAGGAGGCCATCACCTTTGATGCCGAGAACGCCAACCAGCCCAGCGTGCCCTTTGCCGGGGATCATCCCAGTCTGGAGCGGGCCAGGGATGCGGTCATCGGCCGCTTTCTGCTGCGCCGGGCCACCAAGTTCGTCTCCCGTATCACCCGGGAGGCGGGGCTGGGGCCGGAGTGGGTTCCCATCCTCCACACCATGGAAGAGACCGAGTCCGGCTATCGCATCACCTTCATGAACCGGCTA
>JAKSBM010000742.1 GCA_022361135.1 Desulfobacterales bacterium
GGTGGTCACGGTCGTGCCCTCCCTCGAAGACAACGGTGAATCGGATTTCGTTGCACTGGCGAACGCACCGAAAGAAGCCCTTTCGGGAGAAGTCGTAACGCTGGAAGCGTCTACCAGTACGAATCCTGGCGATAGCACGCTGGAATACACCTGGGTTCAGACGGGAGGACCGACGGTCGAGTTGCTCGATTCGAGTTCGGCAATGGCATCGTTCCTCGCGCCCGATTCTGAAGAGGACGCGGTTCTCACGTTTTCCGTGACGGTGCGCGACGGCGAGTCGGTCTCGACCACGACCGTCAGCCTGACCGTACTTGGGTCCGGATCCACCTCCAGCTCGGAAGAGGAGATCGGCGTCGCTTCTGGAGGGCCCCTTGCCGATGCGGGACCGCAGGCCGATGGCCGAAAGATCCGGTGTAAGTCCCCCCTCTTTCAGGGAGGCCACAATGGTATCCACGGCAGAGGCCGGCACCATCTCACACTCACAGAGCATGGGGTCCGAAGCCCCCTTGGCCTTAAAAAAGGAAGCCCCCATGATACCGGGTTCGGACCAGTCCCCGTCCTGGGTGGCGGGCAGATCCAACTCATGGGTCCGGCATTGGTTGGGGCAATTGAGTTTAGAACAGACCATGTCGCAGGTCTTTTCCGCCATGAGGCGATAGGTGGTGAGCTTGCCCCCGGTGATGGTGATAAAATTGTCATGGCCCTCCCGGCCATGGTCCAGCAGGGAATAGCCCCGGGTCACGGAGCGGTCGTCCCCACTGCCGGAACTCACCAGGGGACGAACCCCGGCATAGGCACGGATATACCGGCAACTGCCCAGCTGGGGAATCATTTGTTCCCCCTGGTTCACCATTTCATCCACCTCGGCCACCGTGGGGTAGACCTTGTCCGGATCATCCACCCGGATGGAGGTGGTCCCCAAAATGGAAACCACACCGCCGGGAACCAGAATATCCCCATCCGATGCCTTGCGCAGACGGTTGATCACCCTTTGGGTAACCCGATTGGCCGTAATAATAAGGGTGCCCTTGGAAAAAACCATGGGAATATCAATGCCGGCCATGGCGGCCACTTCCCCGGCCCATGCCCCGGAAGCATTGACGTAGATCCGGGCCTGGATGCGGGTTTCCTCCCCCGTGGCCTTATTTCGAATTCTGGCTGCGGAGATCTTGCCCCGGTCATCGGTTTCAAAACCGGCCAGGCAGGAATGGTTCATGTAAACCGACCCACGGGTGCGGGCATCGTTGACATTTTCAATGGTCAATTTGAAGGGATTAACACTGGCATCGTTGACCTGGTAAGCAGCAATGGCTTTATCCGAAAGGACAGGTTCCAATTCCCTGGCCTCCTGGACGTCCAATGCCCTGTGGGGGATGCCGGAACGCTGGCAATATTGGGGGAAGTCGGCCACATATTTTTCATCGTCCCCCTCAACGGCAACAAAGAGACCGCCGGTGTCTTCGATGCAATGGGGGGCCGTGGCCTTGAGGATTTTTAATTCAGATCGACATTCCACGGCCGCTTCGGGGTCTGAGCAGACATACCGGGCCCCGGAATGAAGCAGGCCGTGGTTGCCGCCGGATGCCCCGGCATTGAGGTCCTGTTTTTCCACCAGGATCACATTGAGTCCGCGCAGGGTCAGGTCCCGGAAAATTCCGGCCCCGGTGACGCCACCGCCTATGACTAATACATCGGTTTCCAATGGAATGCCTCCTGTTAACCGGCTCTCTATAACGCCTATCCGTAATTTCACTAACTTATCTTTACTTACCCGGCGCGATGAATGTTCGTTTTTGAACGTTTTTATACATTTATTTGTGTTTTTGTGCAAACATTTTTTTGAATGTCCGGGCCGGTGATTGATTCCATGCCCCTTTACTGATATAGAAAATGAACAAAAAGATAACCCAAACGAACAGGATCAACCATGGCCCAGACTTTAATACCCGTGGATCGCCAAAATCGGATTCAGCGGTTGATAGAAGAAAAAGGAATCGTCAAAGTTACGGAACTCAGCCGCATGTTCGGCGTCACCGAGCTGACCATCCGAAGGGACTTCGACCGTCTGGAGGAAAAGGGGGTTCTGGATCGGACCCACGGCGGTGCCATTGTTCGAAAGCGACTCAAGGTTGAATCCCTGTATTCGGAAAAGGATCAAAAATATCGGAGCCAGAAGGAAAAAATCGCCAAGGCCGTGAACCAATTCATTGAACCCGGGGACACCCTGCTCATCAACACCGGCTCCACCACCTCCCATGTGCTGCGCCATCTGGCCGGCAAGGACCTTCGGGTGATCACCTCCAATGCCGATGCCCTTTCCCAGGTGGAAAACCCGGAAATTGAGGTCACCCTCACCGGCGGTCTTTTCAGGCGACAGTCCAACTCCCTGGTGGGGGACCTGGCCCATGCCATGCTCAAAACCGTTTGCGCCTCCCGGGCCATCATCGGGGTGGACGGGGTGAGTGTAAAATTCGGTTTTACCACCCCCATCCAAGAAGAAGCCGCCGTCACCCGGCGCATGATCGAACAGGCCGCCGGCCCCGTGGTCATGGTGGCCGACTCCAGCAAAATGGGCGTGGTGTCCAACTTTGTCACCGTTCCCCTGCAAAAGGCCGATATCCTCATCACCGATTCCGGCATCAAAAATGAATTTAAGAAAGAATTGGAAGATAAGGGAATCCAGGTCATCGTGGCCTGATGGACACCACCCGACCCGGAAAAATCGAGTCAAAGCATCAATACGATTGGGATCACAGCTGGGATGGGATGGCCCCCGCTTCCATGGGGCATCCTCCAGGGGCTGTAATTCTCAGTATATCGCCCGGGCCGTGTTGGCGTCAAATAAATGCATTTCCCGAAGATCCAGGGCCAGTGAAGTCCGGTCCCCGGGATGGAAATCATCCCGCCCCGTACTCCGGGCCAGCAGGTTCACCCCGTTGATGTCCATGTGAAGGTGGGTCTCATGTCCCAGGGGCTCCACCACACTGATCCGCCCTTCAAAACACCATTCCCCCCGGGCCGGGCCCTCCACGGGTGACGCCGATTCAGCCCGGAGGCCAAAAATCACATCATCCCCATCCCTTCCGGCAAAGCCCTGGCGGTGGGGTACGGGAATGCGTAATCCCCCGTCGAACTCCAACTGCCAATTCTGCCCCTTTCCATGGAGGATCCCGGGAATCAGATTCATGGGCGGGGTGCCGATGAATCCCGCCACAAAGGTATTGGCCGGACGGGAGAAGAGCTCCAAAGGTGTTCCCACCTGCTCGATGTGGCCGTCCTTGAGCACCACAATGCGGTCGGCCAGGGTCATGGCCTCAATTTGATCGTGGGTCACATAGAGGATGGTGGCATTCACCCGCTGGTGGAGGAGTTTAATCTCGGCCCGCATCTGGATTCTCAGCTTGGCATCCAGGTTGGACAAGGGTTCGTCAAAGAGGAAAATGGAAGGCTTTCTCACCATGGCCCGCCCCATGGCCACCCGCTGGCGCTGCCCCCCGGACAATTCATTGGGCTTGCGCAAAAGCAATTCCTCCAGCCCCAGGATGGCGGCGGTTTCCTCCACCCGCTCACGGATTTCATTGGCCGGGGTTTTACTCAACCGCAGGCCAAAGGACATGTTGTCAAAAACATTCATGTGGGGATAAAGGGCATAATTCTGAAACACCATGGCCAGGCCCCGGTCCTTGGGTGCCAGGTCATTGACCACCTTGTCGTTGATGAGAATCTGCCCCTGGGATATCTTTTCCAACCCGGCCACCATGCGAAGAAGTGTGGATTTCCCACACCCCGAAGGCCCCACCAGGACCAGAAACTCCTTATCGCGAACTGCGAGATCAAGGCCATGGATCACCGGCGTCTTACCATATCGCTTCACAACATTGACGAATTTCAGCTCTGCCATCTGCCCCCCGTAAGAATATGGGTTAAGGGAAACCTGGGGAATTATTTTTGGATCATGAAACAACAAAACCCTTGGTTAATCAATGCCTTTTTCCAGCTTAACCGAGAACTAACCCCATACCGCCAACCCAGTAAAAAAAATGCAGTATCGCCTTGACCTGGACATCATATCCTAATAAACCTGGGCTAAATGAATAATGAAATCAGCGTATTTTTCAGTCGTAACGTTTCAATTCCCTAACCTGTTTAAGGAGATCGAGATGAAAGTATTGAAAAGACTTACCGCACTCTGCATTATTCTCTGCCTGGCCCTTCCCGTCGCCGCCTTTGCCAAACCCGTCACCATCCAATGGTGGCATGCCATGCGTTCGGCCCGGGGGGAAGTCGTCAACCAGATGATCGACGCCTTTAACCAATCCCAGTCCGACTACGAGGTGGTGGGCAGCTTCAAGGGCAACTACGATGAAACCATGAATGCGGGCGTGGCTGCCTTCCGGGCCAGGAAACAACCCCACATCCTCCAGGTTTTTGAAGTGGGAACCCAGACCATGATGCTTTCCGGGGCGGTGTACCCGGTCCATCAGCTCATGACCGATGCCGGTTTCCAGGTGGATTGGACCCGGTATCTCCAGGCAGTTCTCTCCTATTACATGGATGCCGACGGCAGACTCATGTCCATGCCCTTTAACTCCTCCACCCCCATCATGTATTACAACGTGGATATGTTTAAGAAAGCCGGCATTGCCCCCCTGTCCAAAACCCGGCCCATCACCTGGGATGAGCTGGGCGAGATCACGGCCAAACTGGTGAACCAGGACATTGCCCCGGCCGGCATGGTCACGGCCTGGCAATCCTGGACCCAGGTTGAAAATTATTCAGCCATTCACAATATCCCCTTTGCCTCCAAGGCCAATGGATACGAGGGGTTGGATACCCGGTTGACCATCAACAATCCCATGGTGAAAAATCATATCTCCCGACTCAAAACATGGGCCGCGGACAAACGATTCATGTACGGAGGCCAGAAATACCAGGGTCCCAAATCCGAATTCATTGCCCAGAACGCAGCCATCTACATCGACTCCATCTCCGGCATTGCCAAATTGAAAAAGGCCGTGAAGGACTTCCAATGGGATGCCGCCCCCCTGCCCGTGGAATCCAGCGACAACCATCCCCAGAACAGCATCATTGGTGGGGCCTCCCTCTGGGTGCTAAAGGGACATTCAAAGGCTGAATACCAGGGTGTGGCAAGCTTTTTAAACTTTTTAGCCTCCAATGAAATGCAGGAATTCTGGCACAAGGAAACCGGATATTTCCCCATCACCAAGGACGCCTATGAAGACCTCAAAGCCAAGGGATATTACGAAAAAAATCCCCTCCAGGAAGTGGGAATCACCCAGTTGAACCGGGCCATCCCCACCAAAATCTCCCGGGGCCTGCGCCTGGGATATTTTGTCCAGATCCGCAATATCATCAACGAAGAGCTGGAACAGGTCTGGAATGGGAAAAAATCCCCGGACTCCGCCCTGGATGATGCCGTGAATCGAAGCAATATCCAGCTGGCCACCTTTGAAAAAACCTATAAATAAACTTAAGACAGGGGGGGCTTTTTCGGCCCCCCTTTGGTGTTCCCCATGATAAAACGCTCATTCTTCCGTTCACCGCGCCTTCCCTATCTTTTGATTCTGCCCCAGATTCTGGTGACCCTCACCTTTTTTTACTGGCCGGCCATCCAGGGGGGGATCCAATCTTTTCAACTCAGCGATCCCTTTGGGCAACGCTCCCGTTTTGTCTGGTTTTCCAATTACATAGACCTATTTTCAGACCCCCTTTATCTGAGATCCATACTCATAACCTTTGTCTTCAGCCTGGCCACGGCCGCCGTTTCCATCTCCCTGGGGCTTTTCATCGCCGTCATGGCCAACCGGGCACTTCGGGCCAAGGCCCTGGTGAGGACCCTGCTCATCTGGCCCTATGCCGTTGCCCCGGCCATCTCCGGCATATTATGGCTCTTCCTCCTCCACCCCTCCTATGGAATCGTGGCCCTGGCCATTAAAAACCTGGGCATTAATTGGAACCCGGTCCTCTACGGGTCCGACGCCATGGTCATGATCATTCTGGCCTCGGCCTGGAAGGAGGTCAGCTACAATTTTGTTTTCTTCATGGCCGGGATGCAGGCCGTCCCCAAATCCCTCATCGAGGCGGCGGCCATCGACGGGGCCGGTCCCTTTCGCAGATTCTGGACCATCACCTTCCCCCTGCTCTCCCCCACCTTTTTCTTCCTGGCCGTGATGAATATCATCTATTCCTTTTTTGAAACCTTCGGGGTCATCCACACCATCACCCAAGGGGGACCGGGGGGATCGACCAATATACTGGTATACAAAGTCTATCAGGACGGATTTGTGGGATTGAACCTGGGCTCATCCTCGGCCCAGTCCGTGGTCCTAATGAGCCTGATCATCCTTATCACCTTTCTCCAATTCAAATTTGTGGAAAAAAAAGTACAATACAACGGATAAAACACCATGGTTGAAAAAACACCCCTTCTGGACATGTTCACCTACACCTTTCTCATGGTGGGGATTCTCATTGTGGGCTTTCCCATCTTCTACGCCATCATCGCCGCCACCCACCCCCTATCCGAAGTGGCCAAGGTCCCCATGCCCCTGATCCCGGGCGACCAATTCTGGGTCAATATGAAGACCGCCTGGACCCGGGGGGACCTGTCCACCCAGATTTTCAATTCCTTTGTCATGGCCACGGGAATCACCCTGGGGAAAATCACCGTCTCCATGATCGGGGCCTTTTCCATTGTCTATTTCGATTATAAATTCAGGAAAATCGCCTTTGCATCGGTATTCTGCACCCTCATGCTTCCCGTTGAAGTCCGGATCCTGCCCACCTATGAAATGGCCGCCAATGTCCTTTCCCCCCTCCAGGCCCTCTGGGATTTTTTCCACCTCAACGGCCTTATGTCCTGGATCCTGGGCCATGATTTTTCCCTGGTCCTGAACTGGAGCCTTCTGGATTCCTACACCGGACTGATCCTTCCCCTGACAGCCTCGGCCACCTGTACCTTTTTATTCCGGCAATTCTTCCTCACCATCCCCGAGGAACTCTGCGAGGCAGCCAAAATCGACGGGGCCTCCCCCATGGTCTTTTTCCGAAAAATCCTTTTCCCCCTGTCCAAAACCAATATTGCCGCCCTGGTGGTCATTGAATTCGTATACGGTTATAACCAATACCTCTGGCCCCTTTTGGTCACCACCCATCCAAAGATGACCACGGCGGTGATCGGACTGCAAAACCTCATCCCCCAGGCAGATGACCTACCCGAATGGAATATTGCCCTGGGAGGCGCGCTTCTGGTGATGCTCCCCCCGGTTTTGGTGGTCCTTTTCATGCAAAGATGGTTCGTAAAGGGCTTGATTGAAAAGGAGAAATAGCCCTCACCCATTCACCAAATCCCGGATCCATTTCCGACCCAAAAACCGGGGAATGCCAAGCCCCAATTTAAACACCTCCTCAACGGCCACCATGGGCATGACCCAATAGACGGGAAGCTTGAAGATAAAGGCCCCGATAAAGGCCATGGGCACCCCGATGCACCAGACCCCGGCCAGGTCCAAAAAGAAGCCGAACCGGGTGTCCCCGCCCCCCCGGAGCACCGAGACCACATTGGTAAAATTGGTGGTCTTGGCCCAGAAAATCAGGCCGGAAACCAAAAGCAGATTCAAGGCATTGGTATGGGCCGCCGCGGAAAGATTATAAAAGGAGAGGATAAATTCCCGGAACTGGATCATGGCCAGCCCGACGCACAGGGCCATGATGAATTGAAAGGCCAAAAGCCCCTTGCCAATGGCAAAGGCCTGGTCGGGCTTGGAAGCCCCAATGCTATTCCCGATCATGATGGAGCCCCCGTGGAAAAAGCCAAAGAAGGGGATGAACATCACCTCCTCAATGGAGGCCATGATGTTGACGGCGGCGATGGAGGAGGTTCCCATGCGGGCGTAGACCAGATTGTACATGCGCACCCCGGTCACCCAGAAAAATTCGTTGAGAAAAACCGGCCAGCAGGTGGTAAAGACCCGGCGGCAGAAGGCCTTGTCCAGGGCCTTCATTTCCCTGAAGGTGGCGGCCAGGGGATATTTTTTCACATGGACGATGGTGATGAGAATCCCGGCCTCCACGAATTTGGAAATGCAGGTGCCCAGGGCAGCCCCTTGGACCCCCAGGGCGGGCAGGCCCATCTTGCCGAAGATGAGCAGGTAATTCAGGGTGATGTTCAGACTCACCCCCAGCATGGTCACGTAGAGGGGGATCTTCACCACATTCATGGCCCGCAGATTGCTCACATAGGAAAGGACCACCGTGGCCAGGGGAAAGACCATTCCCACGGTGGAAAGATAGGCCGATCCGGCCGCCACCACCTCGGGATCCTTGGAGAAAAAGCCCATGACCGCCTCGGGGAACCCCACGGCCATCACCGCCGCCGGGATGGCCAAAAGCATTCCCCAGCCGATGCCCAGACCGGAGAGCTGCTTGAGCCGGGAGAGATCCTTCTTGCCCCAATACTGGGCCGTGAAGACAGCTATGCCCGAATGGATCCCGTACTGGATCACAATGAAGATAAAGACAAATTGGTTGGCAATGCCCACCGAGGCCACGGCCGCCTCATTGAGCTGGCCCACCATGAGCAGGTCCACCAGGGTCATGGTGGAGGTGAACATATTCTGCAGGGCAATGGGCAGGGCCAGGGTCACCAGCAGTTTGAGGAAGCCGCTCTGTTTGAATTCGTGTAGCAGTCGTGTCATGGAACTTCGAATATCCGATAATTGATTTTTACCATTGAACTCCCCCATACCGCAGGGGATATTAATCGGCCCTAATTACCAGCAAATCCCGGTTTTGGCAATTTTTCTCCATCCCACCCGGATATTTGAATGCCCGGTCCGAAAACCGCTTGTCCCCCACCCCGGCATTTTTCTATCATTCCCCCACAGTCAACCTGTCACCCAAGGGAGAATCCTCCATGACCAGTCAAAAACAACGGGCCGAAACCTTCCAGGCCCTCCATCAAGCACCCCATCTTTTTGCCCTGCCCAATGTCTGGGATCCCGGTTCCGCCGTCATTGCCCAGCAGGTCGGCTTTGAATCCATTGCCACCACCAGCGCCGGGGTGGCTTTCACCTTTGGCTACCCCGACGGCCAGCACCTTCCCGTGGCAGAACTTACCCGGTGGGTGGGGGCCATGGTCCGGCGGATTTCCATCCCCTTGTCCGTGGACATGGAGCGGGGCTATGCCGAGGACGTTTCCGGGGTACGCAGCCATGTGAGATCGGTAATCCGGGCCGGGGCTGTGGGCATCAACCTGGAGGACGGCATCCCCGGTGCAAGGCCGCGGCTGGACGATCTGGAACTGTGCCGGGAAAAAATCCAGGGCCTGACCCAACTGAAAACCGAAATGGACATCCCCTTTGTCATCAATGCCCGGACCTGCGCCTTTCTCCTGGGCATCGGCGCCCCCGAAGAGCGGCTGGCCCTGGCCATTGACCGGTGCAACGCCTTTGCCCAGGCCGGGGCCGACTGCGTCTTTGTCCCCGGCCTCACCCGGGAATCGGACATTGACACCCTGGTGAAACACGTGGACGCCCCGGTGAATCTCCTCCTCCATCCCCACACCGCCGATCTGGCCCGCATGGAGGCATTGGGGATACGCCGTCTGAGTCTGGGCTCCGCCGCCGTCCGGGCCGTCCAGGCCCATCTCATGGCCATGATGCACCAATTGAAAAACAACAACGATCCCCGGCCCTTTCTGGACCACGACCTGGACTACGCCCGGGCCAATGCAATCTTCACCCGGAGTGTTGAAGACTAATCCCAAATGACTCGGGACGCCGAGGCGGGGAAGATCTTCTCCCCATGCCGGAGATGTCTTGTTTTTTCTTCCCGGCCCGGAATCCGTTTCCGGGCCGTTTATCTCTCCGAGCCCGCCCGGGCCAAGGGAAAATTCAGTCACCCAAAACCTTACCCCTTCTGGAAAAAACCATCCCATAAATTCCTATTTTGACAAACACATACCAATATATTATAGAAAAAACTTTTTTACTCATGTTTGGGAGATGCACATGCAGAGCGGTAAGATCAGTCAACGAATCAAGTACTACATGGATAAACACAACATGGACATGGAGGCTCTGGCTGGGGAGACAGGCCTCA
>JAKSBM010000802.1 GCA_022361135.1 Desulfobacterales bacterium
CTACCCCGACCTTCCCAAGGGATACCAGATTTCCCAATATGCCGCCCCCATTGCCGAATTCGGCAAACTGGACATTGAAACCGAGGACCGGGGCCCCAAGACCATCGGCATCACCCGGATCCACATGGAAGAGGATGCAGGAAAGCTCATCCACGATCCCATCCGGGGAAAGAGCATGGTGGACCTCAACCGCACCGGCGTCCCCCTCATTGAGATCGTATCCGAGCCCGACATCCGCTCGGCCGAGGAAGCCGGCGCTTACCTGCGAAAACTCCACGCCATCCTGAAATACATTGATGTCTGCGACGGCAACATGGAACAGGGCAGCTTCCGCTGCGACGCCAACATTTCCCTGCGCCCCCGGGGTCAAAAGGAATTCGGCATCCGGGCCGAGCTGAAAAACCTCAACTCCTTTAGGAATGTGGAAAAGGCCATCCGCTACGAAATCCAGAGACAGACCTATATCCTGGAAGCCGGCGACAAAGTGGTCCAGGAAACCCGGCTCTGGAACCCGGACACGGGCAAATCAAAATCCATGCGGGGCAAGGAAGAAGCCCACGATTACCGCTATTTCCCCGATCCCGACCTGGTTCCCCTCATCGTGGACGATGAATGGATCAACTCCGTGGCCGACAACATGCCCGAACTGCCCGAAGAAAAAAAGGCCCGCTTCATCAGCGAATACAAACTCTCGGATTACGATGCCGACGTCCTCACGGCCAACATTGACCTGGCCAACTTCTTTGAAACCCTGGTGGCCGATCTTTCGGACATCAAGCAGGCGGCCAACTGGACCATGACCATGCTCCTGGGCATGCTCAAGGCCCAGAATGTGGACATCACCGAAAGCCCCGTGGATGCCACAGCCTTCGGCAAACTCCTCATGCTCCTGGAAAAGGGAACCATCAACGCCCGGGCCGGTAAAACCGTTTTCGAAGAAATGGTGGAATCGGGCAAGGATGCCGCAACCATCGTCAAGGAAAAGGGGCTGGAACAGGTCTCCGATTCCGGCGAATTGGAAGCCATGGTGGATGCGGTGATTTCCGAAAACCCGGACGAGGCCGAAGCCTACCGGGGAGGAAAAACCAAACTCTTCAGCTTTTTCATGGGGCAGATCATGAAAAAAACCCGGGGCAAGGCCGATCCCAAGGTCGTCACCCCCATGCTTAAATCCAAACTTTAAACGGAGACCTTTTCTATCGTGAAAACCTTTTCCGTAGGACAACGCCTTGGACTGCTCGCCGCCATCCTTGTTACCCTGATGATCCTGGCGCCGGCCACCCAGGCTGCAACAACAGCAAAGACCATCTCCCTGACCCCGTTGACCGTCAATGCCCAGACCGACATGGACAAAATCCAGCGGGGCATGGGCCAGATGTTCCACTCCCGCCTCTCCTGGCGGGATAAGGTTATTTTCCTTTCCCCTGGGAAAACCACCCCCCAATGGGATCAACTCAAGGACCTGAAGGGCGGAGAACGCATCAAAGCCTTTGCCGCCAAGACCGGCAGTGACTTTGTCATCGTGGGAAGCATCACGGAACTGGCCGGTTCCTACTCCATCGACCTCAAGGTGGTGGACATGGCCCAGCAACGGTACACCTCCTTTTTTGAATACACCAAGAACCCGGACGAGCTCATCGACAAGATTGATCGCCTGGCCGCCTCCATCAACCAGAAGGTCTTCAAGCGGACCACCTATACCTGGGAAAAGATGGAAGCAGAAAAAAAGGCGGACATCGACCGGCTGAAACGCCAGAACCCGGAACATCTCATGCGCCGCCCCAACCCGGCCCAGAAGGAAGATTCCACCCTCTGGCAGATCTGGGACAGCCTGTTCTAGGCCCGGATTAAACAAAACATTCAAAAGGGAGTCTGGATCCATTGTGATCCAGACTCCCTTTTTTTATGGACCAGCCCCAAAGCCTCCCCTATTCCCCCACTCCGATGGAACCGATACTATTCCACAACCACCAAATATTCCCGTTTGCTCCGGCATTTAGGGCCGGGACTGGGAACCCTTTTGCAGGCCCTTGGAAAGTCAAGGCTACAGATCCGTAATGGAATGGAGGTGACATTTCCATTTATTTGAGGACCCCGGGCCATGGTTTTGGAAATGGCCTGGGACGAAATTTATAGCTGTTCTC
>JAKSBM010000214.1 GCA_022361135.1 Desulfobacterales bacterium
CATGGAATCCCGTATCCGACGCTTTGCCGGTAAGGATCTTTGTATTCCCTGCTTTAGATCCCAGGAGCAGAAGATCTGATTTTGAAAACATTTGCCCCGGTTTAATTGGGCCATGAAATTTTTCCCGGGGGGTGAAAGGAATATGCCCTTGGTCGCTTATTGCTGTTCTTCCACCTTGCCCACCGGGGCCAGATAGAGGACAAATTCATCCTCCCCGTCCAGGCCCAGGAATTCATCCAGCTCCTCCTGGTCGTAGGCCGCTATGGCACAGGTGCCGGCATCAATGGCCTGGCAGGCCAGATAGAGGTTCTGGCAGACATGGCCGGCATCCAGTGCAATGACCTTGTGGGCGGCCAGGCCGTACCGCCATTCCATGCGATGGGGAAGGGCGCTCCAGATGAAGGTGACGGCGGATTTGCCCGCGTAGGGCTGGCCCAGGGCGGCAATGGTCATTTTTTCCGACAGCATTTCATCCGTGAACTCAAATACCAATTGATGGGAGAGGGGCAGGTATCGGTACACACCGGGCTCCAGCCCCTCCACATTGAAAACCGCCACATAGGTTTCCAGGGCATGGCGGCAGCCGGCCGAGGGGACGGTGCGATGGGCATGGCCGTTGAAGGGCTTGCCCCGCAGTCCCTGGGTGGCCCAGAGCAGATAGGCCAGCTCCTCCAGGGAGAGGGGATGGTCGAGATAGGCCCGGTGGCTCTTTCGATTGCCAAAGGCCCGGGTGAGATCGGTGGGAGGAATCGTCTTCCATTCATGGGGCCCGGGCAGGGCGATACGCCTGGCATCCGGGGGGCAGGCCTTTTCCATGGGCGGTATGGGCTTGCCTTGATTCTGGTCGGTGAATCTGAAATTGATCTGCTTTCGAATGCTGTCCTTGAGAAAATACCGGAATTGTCTCAATGCGCCATCCATGGTTTCCCCCTTCTTACATCTATGTTGATTAAATCCGCCCCGGGATCCCCCGGTTTTTTGAAAAAATATAACATCGTTTTTAATATCTCGCATTCGTTTGTTTGTTGGAGATCATGCATTGACATCGGGTATTTGGTTTTGTACAAAACCAAGCAATGATCACCGATAAAAATTTTACATATAAACTCAGCAGTATCCGAAAGAAGGCCTTCTTATTCATTGAGACGGAAATGAATAAGGCGGGAATCACCGATATTCCCCCCTCCTATGGAGATATCCTCTACCTCATCTATGTTCTGGAATCCGGGTATATCAAAGATATTGTGGATAAATCCAAGAAGGATAAATCCACGGTGTCCAACATCATCAATCAATTGGTGAAAAAAGGGTATGTGGAGAAAAAAACGGATCCGGAAGATGCCAGAAAGACCATTGTTCGGCTCTCGGTCCAGTCTCGGGGTCATGTGGAAACCATGTTTGATATTTCGAAACGATTGAAGGAGAGGCTTTTTAAAGACATGAGCGAAGAAGAAAAATCCATCCTCTTTTTGCTGCTGAATAAGGTGGAGCAGAATATGGCGTTGTAGTTTTGTATAAAAGTTTTTTTTATCATTCCCCCTGGAGAAAGGAATACCCATGAAGACCCGAATCAATGATGTCCTGACCCTGTTGGATAGGAAATCCTACCTGAGAAAGAAACTTTTTCAATTGTTTGCCATCAACAGCATCGAAGGGATGAAATTCTACTATCACATGGGGGAAATGGCACAGAAGCCCTACACCGGATGGCTCTATGCCAAGTTGATGAACACCTATTATAAGTATGTGCACACCAATTCCGTTAAATTGCCCATCGAAGATATTGAAGCCTTTATCAACGGGGCATCCCACCTTTCCGTTGGCCCCTGTCCCTGCCGGTTGATTTTCGATGAAAATGATTGCGAGGCGCCCATTTTCACCTGCATGCGGGTGAATTACTTCAGCGAAACCATCACCGAACTCCAGGGCATGGTGGATGAATACCGGGCCAAAAAGGGGAAGAAACCCAAGAAAACCGGAAAAACCCTGACCAAGAACGAGGCCATTGAACTGGTGCGCCACGCCCATGACCAGAACCTCATCCTTTCCCTGGAATCCTGTGTCCAACCCTATCAGAACAACATCTGCATGTGCTGTACCGATTGCTGCATCGAACTTCAGATGCGGTATAAGTTCGGACTGGATGTGAGCAAACCCGGTCCCTATGTCCCCGTATTTGCCGCCGACTCCTGCACCGGATGCGGCCTGTGCAGCCAGCGGTGTCCGGTGAAGGCCATTTCCATGGTGGATGACCGGCCCGCACTCAACCGGGATCTCTGCCTGGGATGCGGGCAGTGCCGGACCGCCTGTGCCACGGAATCCATTTCCATGGAAGTGGTGCCGGAACGGGTGACCCAATTCAAGGAGCCCGGGCCCTTGAAACAATTATTTGTCCTTGGACTCACCGCAGCCATGTATGTCCTTTTCCAGCGGTTCCAGTCCACCCACAAGAGCGAAAATTATAAATACGGCAAGGCTGAGCCGCGAAAGAGCGATATCATCCAGTTTTAGTTTTCTGTGCCGGATCCATTCCCCCGGCCGGGGAAATACATCAGAATATTTAACAAGGAGAACCATGGATACCTATCAATTTTATGCTGTGGAAAAAAAGGGCCCCATCGCCTGGGTCCACCTGAACCGCCCGGAAAAAAAGAACGCCATGGACCTGCCGGCCTGGACCGAATCCCCCAGGGTCTTCAGCGCCCTGGACAGGGACCCGGAGGTCCGGGCCATCATCCTGGCCGGTAAGGGAGAAGCCTTCTGCGCCGGCATTGATCTCATGGGCATGGTGGGGGAAATCCCCGAGATCATGGACCCGGCCCAGAAGGGCGGGGTGAAATGGAAGCTGATCCAGCGGATCTACCCCCTCCAGGAGGCCATGACCGCCATTGAAAGATGCCGGAAGCCCGTCATTGCCGCCGTCCACGGGGACTGCATCGGCGCCGGTCTGGATATGATCACCGCCTGTGACATCCGCCTGGCCTCCCAGGACGCTGTCTTTTCCCTCCGTGAGGCGGCCGTGGGATTTGTGGCCGATGTGGGCGTCCTCCAGCGACTGCCCCACATCGTGGGCCAGGGCATCACCCGGGAACTGGCCTTCACCGCCAAAAACATCAATGCCGCCCGGGCCAAAGCCATCCTCCTGGTCAACGAAGTCTTTGACAGCCGGGACGCCCTCATGGCCGCCGCAGAAACCATGGCACAGGAAATCGTCGACTGCTCTCCCCTCGGGGTCCAGGCCTCCAAAGACGTTCTCAACTACGGCATCGGCAAATCCATTGACGACGGCTTGAAATACGTGGCCTCCATGAGCAC
>JAKSBM010000248.1 GCA_022361135.1 Desulfobacterales bacterium
CCCAAGATGGGATCGGAAATCTCCCCGGTCCATCCCCCTTGGATTCCCTTTTCTGTTTCATCCCCGGATGTGGAGGAAGATCCCCTTTTACCTGAAATTTCCCAGAAGGATTTGAGGCGTGTGTTTGCTGGATTGTGCACCCGGCGGAGGCCCACCCGTTGAATCGAAAAAACATCCTGGTTATCACCTCACATTGTCTCCTCAATACCAATGCCAAAATTCATCCCCTGGCCCAGGCCCCGGGCATCCATTTGGATGTCCTGGCCCCATACCTGGAGCAGGGGGCTGGTATCTTTCAATTGCCCTGTCCGGAAAATGCGTTCCTCGGCATGAAACGTTGGGGCATGACCCGGGACCAATACGATACCCCGGCCTTCCGGGAACATTGCCGCCGGCTTTTGTCACCGTGTGTGGCCCAGATCCGATCCCTGGCCGACAACGGGTGCCGCATTGAGGCGGTCATCGGCATGGATAAAAGCCCCAATTGCGGGGCAAATGAAACCTGCGTGGGATTCTCCGGTGGTGAAATCTGCGGGGCCCATACCCTGGCGAACCAGAAGGATCTCCTGAAATTCATCCCTGAAAAGGGACTTTTTTTCCTCATTCTTGATCAGATGCTCAAACAGGTGAATCTGGATGTCCGGTTCACCGGTATTTCCGAATAATCATTGAATTTTCAAAAGGAGTTGAACATGAAAAAATTCGTTCCCATTGCTGCGTTGTTGCTGATCCTTTTAACCCAAATGGCCTGGGCCGGTGACCTGTCCTGGCAACGGGTGGAGGAAGAGAATCAACTCACCATAGGATTCTGCGCCCATTATCCCCCCTTTGAGTCCCGGAATGAAAAAAACAATGCGTTGGAAGGGTTTGACGTGGATTTGGGGAGGGCATTGGCCCATGTGATGAACGTGTCTCCAAAATTTGTGGATGCCGAATGGCAGGGGCTTTTGGGGGGGCTCAAAAAAGGGGATTACGATATTCTCATTACCTGCATGTCCAAGTCCGAGGCCCGGGCCACGGAGGTGAACATGAGCGATGTCTACTATGAATTGCCCGATGTTATTGTGGTGAAACAAAGCAATACGAGTCTGAAAACCCAAGGGGATTTGAAGGGGAAAATCGTGGGGGTCCAGGTGGGTTCCGGCAGTGAGCAGATCGCCGATAAAATGGTGGATCAGTTTAAAGCCGTCAAACGGTACAACTACAATCCGGAAGCCTTCACCGACCTTGCCCATGGTCGTATTGATGCCGTCATCGTGGGCTATGCCTACGCCGTCACCCAGATTAAAAAAACGCCGGCCTTTAAGGTGGTGGGGAAGCCCCTGCACAAGGCCGAGATCGTCATGGTGATGAAAAACGGGGCCGACCAGCTCACCCACAGGGTGAATCGGGCATTGGCCGCCATTCGGGCCGATGGGACCTACGATGCCCTCCTTAATAAATGGTTGGCGCTGAATTAAACCGCCATGGATTTTCAGTTGGAAATAGTTTTCAATGCCCTGCCCTTGTTGGCTGAAGGCTTGGCCATGACCCTTTGGTTTTCCGGCACTGCCTTTGCACTGGCACTGGGGGTGGGATTTTGTGTGGGGGTGTTAGGCTATAAATCCAAGGCCTGTTATCGCATTTTCAGGCCCTATGTGGAAATCACCCGGGGGACCCCCCTGCTGATCCAGCTTTTTTTCATCTATTACGGCCTACCGTCCATCGGGTTGACCATGGGGTGTTTCACCGCCGGTGTTCTGGGGTTGGGGTTGAACTCGGCGGCCTATATTTCGGAAATTGTCCGGGGGGCCCTTTACGGGGTGGACAGGGGGCAGGTCGAGGCCGGTACCGCCTTGGGGCTGAACGGATTCCAGACTTTGGCCCTGGTGGTGGTCCCCCAGGCATTGCGCACGGCATTGCCCCCGTTGGTTAACGCCTTTTCTTCCACCATCAAAGATTCTTCCCTGGTTTCGGTCATTGCCGTTACCGAACTCACCCGGGCCGGCCAGTTGGTTTATACACGAACCTTTCGGGCCTTTGAGGTTTATCTGGTGGTGGGGTTGGCCTATTTCCTGGTCATCCTGTCCATCTCCTTTTTATCGGGCAAATTGGAATCCCGTCTGACCTTTCCATGGGCATAGGCCTGTGAACTTTCCGCAAAAAAGTAAACACCGAGAATGGCAATATTCCATGGGAATTAAGGCAGCCTGCATTATGGCAAAGCATTATGGTCGTGGGGGCAATGTTGACGCAGTGAAACTTGCCCCCGAGCCCGGAATGACCCAAGCTCAAGTTGGGAAAATTTGGGGATAGGTAAAGGGGGCAGATTTCGTAGGAAAAATCTGCCCTAAAGATGCTGGCTCAGCACAGCACCGCATTCCCGGTTTGCTTTGATTCTCCTGGTGTGGATGTAAAAAGCAATGACCGGTTAAGACACCTTCACCATGGAAAGAGGGCCATGGGCGGTTCTTTGATCGGTTCGTACACCTGAAAAAGCGGTTGGGCTTGGCGTTGTATTACGGAAGGGGAAGGGATTTTTAATTGGGAAAAGGAAAGCCCCCCTTTTCCAATGGCTGGTAAAAATCAAGGAAAAAGGGGGGCAAAGGCACAGGAGGGGGACGAAGGATCCCCAGGTGTTACGATTCCGTTGGGAAATCAGACCTTAGAAATTGATCTGGAACCGGGCGCCGTAATAGATCGCTTCGGGTTCATAATTATCCGTCTGGTTGAAGTTCAGGTAGCCAACTTCAGGCACCATCATAACACCGGGGGCCAGTTTGATTCTTGCCTGGGCATAGTAAGCGTCCAAGTCGTCCTTAACCGTGGTGCCGTCTTGATCGTTGTCGGCATGGCCGTAACCGGCTTCCAGGGTGATGCTGTCATTCACGTGGTAACCGACCAGGAATAGATAGCCTTTGTTTTCCCTGTCGATGAGGCTGTCTCCGGTGGCGTTCAGGGTTGCCAGACCATCGTCTTTCAGGGTGCCGTCGGCATTGAAGGCACCCGTGGTGTGAAGTTTTACCAAGTTACCGATGTTCTGTCCCATATAGACGTCTCCTTTGAAGTAGAAGGAGCCTACATTTACGGAACCGCCCAGGGCCACGAGGTAGGAGTCCACATCAAAGCTGTTGGTTCCGGATGTGACCTCAAAGCTGTTGTAACCTGCAGTGGCCTGGCCCATCCAGTTTTTACCCCTCAGGGTGTATTTGGTTTCAATGGTGGGAAAGCGAACTTCAGTGGTCGTGGTGGATGGGGTGGGGGTCTTGTCGTCCAGTGCGGTATTGGGTTCGACCACAGCAATTTGGAAACCGCCGAATTTCAGACGGATCATGGGGGCTCTGCCGCTGTAAACACCGCCAAAGGCAACCATGTTCCCATCGTTGCCGTAGGTCTGCTTGGAGTAAAACAGGTTCAGGGGGGTGTAGGACTGGCCGATGCCCAGCTGACCGGCACCGAAATTATAGGTGGCCCAAAGGCCGCGGATGTTGGCAGTATTTTTTTCTGAACCATATTCAAACCATGCGGAAATACTATCGGAAACCTTAACGCGGGCACCGATGAGTCCGGTGGTGGGGGTTGTCAGGGAAAGATTCGAGAAATCATAAAGTTCTCCCTTATAATCTGCGTCCAGATGAAAGAAGTCAATTTTGGCTGCGCCGTAAAAATTCCAATCCGCAGCCTGGGCCGAACAAGTGAAGAGCAACGATAGTGCAACAATAGCCAAAAGCTTTTTCATTTTTTGTCCTTACAATTTAGGGGCTAACGTCCTGCTTTTTGTTTCAATTTAACTGCATTTCTGGGGTCCTTCACAAATACCCACCTATCTTGTGCCGGTGGTCCGCCCGTTTTGGGCAGGTTCAGTTATTACTCACCTCATTTTTTAGTGTCAACTATATTTTTGTTCTTGAGTATATTTTTTTACTCAAAGATAGAGAGGGGCGTCGGGCAAAAAAATGGCCATATGGTGGAAATAGTGGGAAAAAACATTAATATCTTGGGGAAAATGCATTGTGGTATTTATTGTCCATGGCATTGGACGAGAAACATGGTTGACCGTCGAATTTGCCAATTGCGCCTGGAGGATCAGGTGATGGCGGAATCTTCCTCCCCCGTCATCGCCGGGTTGGGAGAAAAACCTTCCAATCAAATGGAAAAAGGCCCATTCAATGGGAAGGTTATTTTGAGGATTACTATAAGGAATCGTTAAATCAGTGGGCTATTGTGTTGTGCACAATTTTTTAGGGGAATTGGAATGCACAACGCCGGAGGGATTTCCCTCCGGCGTTGTCCGTTTAACGGCCCCGTCCCGATTCTTCCATGTCCATTGGGGTCAGGGACATTTCAATGGTCCGATGGAGACCACTAGGGGGGAATGCACACAGGTTAAAAGGCCATTTCCATGTGGGCGCCCCAGACCTGGCCGGGCATGGGATATCCGCTGATTTCCTCATAGTCGGCATCCAGGATATTGTTCACAAAGAGGTGGAGGGTATAGGCGAGTCTATCCCATTGAAAGGTCTTCTTCACCCCCAGGTCCCAGACCGTGTAGCTGCCCAGTTCTCCGCCCTGCTGGCTCCCCCGGGATCCAACAAATCGGCCCGAAGCCTGAACCCATGCGCCTTCCATGAATTCGTAGGACCCCGAGAGTTTGACCTTATGGTGGGGGAGGGTGGCCGGTAAATAATAGGTCCAGTTCTGCTCATGGCCGGTCTGTGTGATATCATGCTCCTGGTAAACATAGGAGGCTGTGGCCCGGAGCCGGTCGGTGATGCGCAGGGCCGCCTCCAGCTCCACCCCGTAGAGTTTCACATGGTCGATGTTGTAGAGACAATCGGATCCTGCCCCGGACCCCGGTGCGGTGATGCCGTTGTCGTTGATGAAATCCTGGATGTCGTAGTACCAGGCGGCCGCCCTGAAGCTCATGCGGTCCATGTCATAGATAAGTCCCAGTTCGTATTCCACTGCCGTCTCCGGTTCAAGGGAGGTGTTGGTATCGGAGGCGCACCGCGCCCACCAATAGTAATCTCAGGGACAGGGAAGGCGGTAGGAACGGGAGACCGCCGAATAGAGGTTCAA
>JAKSBM010000927.1 GCA_022361135.1 Desulfobacterales bacterium
AACCATCGTGAAGATAGTCCATGGTTTTGGAACATATTTTTGAGAATGGCTATAAAAGAGAAAGACACCCTCCCAACGTCAACCCTTGTAGGGTGACCAGTGTGGGGTCAGGGGGAAGCTATAGTCCGCCTTCTTCCGGCCGGAGCAGGGTTCCCCCTGCCCCCACACGGATATTTCCCCCCCACAATCCACCCTCCATCCATCAACGCTCCACTCCCCATCCCTTCCCACAGGACAACTGGACCGGAGCGATCCATGGAACAATCCACCGCCAATCCCAGACAAACGCATGGAACATCGGAGCCGCCCTCCCCAACAAAGATATCCCACGAAGTGAAATCCCCTGGGCTGAAAACCCCAGAATGCAAGGCTTTCGCTGTCATCATTTACTGCAAACCATTCTGGAGCGCCGCAGATCAAGTGAATCCATTTCCCCGGAAGAAAAGGCAATTTACAAAAAACGGAGATATCCAAGCAAGGAAGGAATCCATTTCGAAATCAATGCCTTTTAACCGATTGAAGTAAACCGCCATGAAATTTCCGGACAGATTTCCTTTACCTTGACAAGACCGTCCCCATTTGAAATGATCCCTGGCCGGTCCAGGAGTGCATCCCCGCCATCCACCGGGGCGAAACAAAACCAACCCAACAGGAGTGAATACAATGAAATACATCTGCGTTTACTGCGGATCCAACCCCGGCAACCAGCCGGAATACACCCAGATGGCCAAAGCGTTGGCCCAGACCCTGGTGGACCATGACCTGGGGCTGGTATACGGCGGGGCCAAAATCGGCATCATGGGCACCATTGCGGACACGGTTCTGGAAAAGGGAGGCGAAGTCATCGGCGTCATGCCCCAGTCCCTGGTGGACCGTGAAGTGGCCCACCCCGGCCTCACCCGGCTGGAAGTGGTTTCCTCCATGCACGAGCGCAAGGCCCTCATGGCCAAGCTCTCCGACGGATTCATCGCCCTGCCCGGGGGCATCGGCACCCTGGAGGAAATCTTTGAGGTGTTGACCTGGGCCCAATTGGGATTCCACCGGAAGCCCTGCGGCCTGCTCAATGTAAAGGGCTATTACGACCACCTGACCACCTTCCTGGACCATGTCACCGAAGAGGGTTTTGTCCAGCCCGTCCACCGGGCCATCCTCATGTCGGAATCCGATCCCCAGACCCTGATCACCGCATTCAAGGACTACCAGGCCCCCCTGACCACCACCAAGTGGCTGGGACGGAAATAAGCCAACCAGGCAACCGCCCGCCGGGTTCCTCCCTCCCCACACGCCCATGCACGGAGCAACCGTCCGGCATGGCCGGATGAAAGCAGGGGTTCCCTAAAAATAAAATCGCCGGAGGCATATTCAAAAATATACCTCCGGCGATGGTGCGCCATTCAGATTAAATTATGATAAAAGACGGATGGCCTTTAAAGCCGCCCCGTTTTCACCCGGAGCCAGGATTTTACCTCCCCGCTCACATGGGGAGAAAGCGCCTCCCAGACCTCTTCATGGTAGGCGTTGATCCATTCCACCTCGGCCTGCTCCAGGAACTCCTCGTCCATGAGGGCCCGCTCAAAGGGACAGAGGGTGAGGTTTTCAAATCCCAGGAATTTACCAAACACCGTTTCCGTGTCCTCCTGGACCAGGATCATGTTTTCCAGGCGAATCCCGTATTCCCCCTCCCGGTAAAGGCCGGGCTCGTTGGTCAAGAGCATGCCCGGCTTCAATGCCACATCCACGGGGAAGGGGCTGATCCGGGCCGGTCCCTCGTGGACGCAGAGGAAAAAGCCCACCCCATGGCCGGTGCCGTGGCCAAAGTCCATCCCTTCCTGCCACAGGGCATGGCGGGCCAGGGTGTCCAGCTGGCAGCCCCGGGTTCCCTGGGGAAACCGGGAGGTGGACAATGCAATGTGCCCCTTGAGGACCAGGGTATAATCCCGCTTCTGTGAGGGGGTGGGTTCCCCAAAACAGAGAGTCCGGGTGATGTCGGTGGTCCCGGTGAGGTAATTGCCCCCGGAATCGTTGAGAAAAAGGCTGGCCGTGGTGATGCGGGCATTGGATTCCGGATCTGCGGAATAGTGACACATGGCCGAATGGGGCCCCTGGGCCATGATGGGGGAAAAGCTGTTGTCCACAAATCCCTCCTGGGCCATGCGGAATTCCTTCACCTTTTCTCCGGCTTCCAGCTCGGTCACCCCTTCCCCGGAATTCACCCGATCCTCCAGCCAATGGAGGAAGGAGACCATGGCCACCCCGTCCTTCACCGCAGTTTCGCGCAGGTGGGCGATTTCCACCCCATTCTTCACCGCCTTGAACTGGGTGGCCGGGGGGATCTTTTCCTCAATTTTACGACCATTTTCAGGCAGGGCGTTCCAGAGTTTCAGGTTCACCGCCTCGGGCTCCACCAGGACGGCGGCATCCCCGGGCAATTCCGACAGGGCCTGGGCCACCCGGTCATAGGGCTCGCAGGCAATGCCGTCTTCCGCCAGGGTATCCACCAGGGCCGGGTCCATTTTATCCGGATCCACGAAAATCCGGGCCGATTCAAGGCCCACCAAACCATAGGCCACATTTACGGGATTGGTTTCCACATCATTGCCCCGTAGATTAAAGGCCCAGGCAAGGTCTTCCAGCCGGGTGATGAGGTAGTGATCGGCCCCCAGGTCAATCATTTTGGAACGGAGGTCTTCCAGTTTTTCCGGCCGGGACCGGCCCGCATACGCCACGGAAAAATCCCAGGCCTTGGACCCGGGCAGGGGGGGACGATCCTCCCAGAGTTCGGCAACGGGGTCCCATTGGGTTTCAACGGCAATGCCCAACGGCTCCCAAATTTTCTGCCAGGCCACAAGCTGGGACCGGAAAAAGACCTCCCCGGGCAGGGCCACCCGGTCACCGGCGGAGAGGGTCCGGGCCAACCATTTTTCAACACTGTCCACCCCGGAATCCCCCAGCTTGAACAATTCAAATCCAGAGCCGGCCAATTCCTTTTCCGCCTGGATCCAATACCGAAAATCGGTCCAGACCCCGGCCCTGTCCGGGGTAATCACGGCGGTGCCGGCGGAACCGGAAAATCCACTGATCCATTTCCGGGCCTGCCAATGGTCGGCCACATACTCACTCTGGTGGGGGTCTGCACTGGGAATGACCAGCGCGGCAATGTTCTTTTCTGCCATCTTACGGCGCACAAGATCTAATCTGTCCTGGATATTCAAAGGATCCATCCTTGGGTTGATCGGTTATGGGTTGGATGGGATTATTCTATAATAAAACGGTGGATCAGGTCATCCAGTTTTTGGGTCTGGGCCCCCATTTCCTCGGTATCCCGGTTAATATTCCGACAATTCTCGGACATTTGGCCCGAGGCGGCCTCCACCTTTTCCATCTCCGATGCGATCCGGCTGGTGGCGGCATCAAACTGGCCCATGGTGGCATTGACGTCCCCCATGCCCTGGGCCACGGTGGCCGTATTATTGGCGATTTCCCGGGTGGTGGCCGATTGCTGCTCCATGGCCGCGGCAATCTCATTGACCAGGCCATTCATATTGCCAAAGGCGTGGGAAATCCCCGACATTTCAGAGGCGGTTTTCTGGGATGAACTCTGGATCTTATAAATCTTTTCCTTGATGTCCTCGGTGGCTTCGGCCGTCTGTTGGGCCAGGGCTTTGATTTCCCCGGCCACCACGGCAAATCCCTTGCCGGCGGCCCCGGCCCGGGCCGCCTCAATGGTGGCGTTCAATGCCAGAAGATTGGTCTGGGCGGAAATTTCATTGATGGATTCGGTGACGGCATTGATGGATTCGGCATGCCGGCCCAATTGGCGGATCTGGTCCGAGGCGGTCTGGATGCGCCCCCCTGTTTCCTCACTCATGCCCCGGGCGTCTTCCGCACTTTTGGCAATCTCATGGATGGTGGCGGTCATCTCCTCGGTGGCCGAAGCCACAATGCCGAGGTTCTCCGAGGCCGTTTCCACCACCGTGGCCGTGGCCCCGATTTCCCGGCTCATCTCCTGGGTGGAACGGGTGACATTCCGGGTAATCCCGGCCATGCCGTCGGCCTTTTCCGCGATCTGGCCCACCTCTTTCCGGGCCACCCCGACGGTGGAGGAAAGGTTTAGGGCACTGTGGGCAATTTCGGTAATCATGGCCTGGAGCTTTTCCGTGAAAATATTAAACCAATGGGAAAGGGCCCCCACCTCGTCCCTGGATTGGGTCTGGATCCGCTGGGTCAAATCCCCCTCCCCCTGGGCCACATCCTTGAGGCTGTCCTTGACCCGGAGGATGGAGGTGACCACGGTGCCGGCAAAAAACCAGGCCAAGGGCACCATGAGCACCAGGCAGCCCAGGAAAACCCCGGCCAGGGTATAAACCAGCTGGAGGGTATTGGCCATGATCTCCTTGTCCGACCGGAGCAGGGCCAGGGCCCCGGCCAACTTCCCTTGGTGGTAAAGGGGAAGGATGCCCTGGTAATATCCCAGATCCCCCAATTCCAACTGCCCCGGGACCATGGCCTGGTCGGCCAGTTTCCAGTCCTTTGGCCCCTCATCCCCAAGGGATGCGGGCAATTGACCATGGGCCGGCAAACTGCCCTGGGCAAAACTCCTGCCCACAAAGAGGTTGACCGGCATGCGAATGAGGTCGGCCAGACCCTCCACAAAGGTCGAAGGCACCCGATTTTCAACGGTCAAGTGCCCCATGGGGGTCCATTCCTTTTTGCCCGTGGCCTTGTTCCTCTTCTTCACCTGCACCGGCAGGCGCAATTGAATGGCCAGGTGGCCGGCCACATTTGCAAATGCGGATTCGGGGGTGGTTCCCGCGGAATCGGAAACCACAATACCCGGCACCGGCATGTCCACACTTTCCGTCCATTGGATATCTGAGAATTTCCCCCCGGGCGCCAGCTGCCCATGGAGGTATTTTTTCTCGGGGTTCACATAATAAAATCCCAGGACCATGGCCCCGGAGGCGGAGATTTCACTGAAGGCCACAATCTCCCCTGCGGCATCGTAGAGGGCCATTTTTTCAATGCCGTCGGCCGAGGCCACATTGAAAAGTGCCCGGGTCAAATCCTCAAAAGCGGAACGGGTCATGCTTAAATCAAAGCTGGTTTTATAGGATGAAATATACTTCAGATTCTCATCCACCTTGTACACGTCCTTCATCTGAAGGCATGTCTGCTGCAAGGCATTTTCCAGGTCAAACAATTGCTTTTTAACGGTATGCACCCCATGGGCCAGATTTGTATGGGTGGCCCGGACATTCTGTTTCTGGGTCACATAGGAGACCACAATGGAAGACACCACCATAACAATCAGGACAATGAGAAAAATAATACCCAGGATCTTCTGCTTCAGGGAAAAGAATCGCATGCGCCATCGCCTCCTCTACAGATTACAATGTTCACCAAATTGTACTGATTTCATTCCATGGAATACACCGTTTAAGGCCCATTCTCAATCATTATTTCACGCTAAAACCCCACCAGGCTTCCCTTTTGGGGCAATTTGTGAATATAGAGCTATGCAAATACCAATAATCGGAACAAGGAGACCCATGCATGACCTATGATTTTGATACCCTTGTGGACCGCAGCAACACCCATTCCCTGAAATGGGAGAAATATGCCGGAACCGATATCCTCCCCATGTGGGTGGCCGACATGGACTTCAAGGCCCCGCCCCAGGTCCTGGAAGATCTCCAGGCCGCCGTGGCCCATGGTGTACTGGGATACTCCCGGGTCCCCGCCCCCCTGAATACCGTGGTGAAGGACCGGCTGAAACGGCTCTATGGCTGGGAAATTGAAACGGACTGGCTGGTCTGGACACCGGGGGTGGTTTCCAGCTTCAATGCGGCCTGCCGTGCCCTGGTCCCCCCGGGACAGGCCATTGTCACCACCACCCCCATTTATCCCCCCTTTCTGGCCGTCACCGACCAATTTGACCGGGAATTGATTTCCCTTCCCATGGTGGAGGAAAACCAACGCATGGTCCTGGATTATGATGCCCTGGAAACGGCATTCAAAAAAGGCGTGGCGTTGTTCCTCTTCTGCAGTCCCTACAACCCCTGCGGCACCATTTTCACCCGGGAAGAACTGGAACGGCTGGTCGCCCTGTGCGACCAATACGGGGTCCGCATCTGCAGCGACGAAATCCACAGCGATTTCATCCTGGATGACCGGCCCCACATCCCCACGGCCGCCATTTCCCCCACGGCGGAGCAGCAGACCATCACCCTCATGGCTCCGTCCAAAACCTTTAATATCCCCGGTCTGGGCTGTTCCTTTGCCGTCATCCCCGACGCCAAGGTCCGGAAACAATTCAAGGGGGTTCTCCAAGGGCTGGTGGCCGATGTGAACAGTCTGGGATTTGTGGGGGCCCTGTCCGCATACAGCAAAGGTGATGGGTGGCTGGAGGCCTTGATCGCCTACCTGGCCCAAAACCGGGACATGGTGGTGGACCAGGTGAACCAGATGCCCGGATGCCGGGTCAATCCCATCGAAGCCACCTTCCTGGCCTGGATCGATGTGCGCGACACCGGACTGAAAGATCCTGTGGGCTTTTTCGAATCCGCAGGCGTGGGCCTTTCCGATGGTGAATTTTTTGGAAATAAGGGTTTTGTCCGGTTGAATTTCGGCTGCCCCCGCTCCCGTTTGACCAAGGGACTGGATCGCATGGCCCGGGGACTGAAACAAAGGTAGCCTGTTTCTACACACCGTAACGATCTGATTTTTCACTTGATCTTTACCTGGATTATGGGTATCCCCATGAACATACCATACGGTATGGTTTGGAAACCCATAATCCAGGAGGACCATGAAAACTTTAGACAAATCCCATTGGATCCAACAAGGCTTCCGCATCCTCACCCAAAGCGGGGCTGCCGGGTTAACCATCGAAAACCTCACCCGGGCCCTCAAGCGGACCAAGGGCTCATTCTACCACCATTTCAAAAACCGGGACGAATTCCTCCGGGCCCTGCTGGGCCAATGGGAGGAAAGCCAGGCCCTGGAAATCATCCGCCACAGCCGCAAGGAAAAAACCTTTGACACCATCAACCAGGCCCTGGTGACCCTGTCGGGCCAGGCCATGGCCCCGGAAATCGAAGTGGCTGTCAGGGCCTGGGCCCACCGGGATCCCCTGGCCCGGGAATTCCAGGAACGCATCGACGCCCGCCGGGTGGCCTTCCTGGAAAAATTGTTTTTTCTGATCACCGAGGACCAAACCCAGGCGGCCCGCTTTGCCCGAATTCGATACTGCTTTTACATTGGGACCCATCAAATGATTCCACCCATGGATCCCTTGACCTATGAAGAACAGCTGGATTCCCTCACCCGAATGTTTAAACGGGAAATCGCATCCAGTACCCACTCTCACTGAACGGAGGTACCATGAAGACCATTATCGAGCCCTTTCGCATCAAAACCACGGAACCCATCCACATCATTTCCCGGGAGGAACGGATCAAGGCCCTGGAAGCCGCCCACCAGAACGTATTCCTGGTGGATGCCCGGGACTGCTGCATCGACCTGCTCACGGATTCGGGGACCGGGGCCATGTCCACCCGCCAATGGGCTGCCATGATGATGGGGGACGAATCCTATGCCGGCTCCGACTCCTGGAAGCGTTTTGAAGCCACCATCCAGGACATCACCGGAATCCAGCATGTATTGCCCACCCACCAGGGCCGGGCCGCCGAGGCCATCCTGGCCCAGACCCAGATTAAAACGGGGGATGTAATTCCCAACAACTCCCACTTTGACACCACCCGGGCCAACATTGAATATGTGGGGG
>JAKSBM010000127.1 GCA_022361135.1 Desulfobacterales bacterium
AACCATCGTGAAGATAGTCCATGGTTTCGGAACATATTTTTGAGAACGGCTATAATCGTTGGAATACATGTATGGGGGGTAAAACGTTGTGGAGGGCAGAGGGCATCGCCATGGTGGGTGTTGATGCTAAACGGTCATCAACCCATGGATAGCGGTGGGGCCTACAAAATACAAAGGCCGGTGGAATCGTCTGATTCCACCGGCCTTTGTTATTCGTAAGTTCTTTTATTTTTTCCAGAATTCCGGAACAAAGAGGATGATTACGGTGTAGATTTCCAGGCGTCCCAGGAGCATGCACCAGGAGAGGAGCCATTTGCCTGGGATGGGCAGATGGGCAAAGTTTTCCGTGGGGCCGACACTGCCGAATCCCGGACCGATGTTGCCGATGCAGGCGGCCACGGCCCCAAAGGCGGTCATCATATCCACGCCCATGGCGGCCAATCCCACCGATGAGAATATATAGAGGAGGATGAACAGGGCCAAAAAGCCCATGATGGATCTGAGAACCTCGTCGGAAATGACGGTGCCGTTCATGCGGATTTGGCTGACGCTGCGGGGGTGGATAAGCTTGAACAATTCCCGGTAGCAATACTTGAAGCAGACCATGATCCGGGCGCATTTCATCCCGCCGCCGGTGGAGCCGGCCGAAGCGCCGATGAACATGCAAAGAAAGAGCAGGACCTGGCTCAAACCGGGATAAATTTCATAGTCGGCCGTGGCAAAGCCGGTGGTGGTGACGATGGAGGCCACCTGGAAACTGGCAAAGCGAAAGGCGTCTCCCACGCCGGTGTAGACCGAGCCCAGTGTATCCCAGGTGATGACCAGGGTGACCAGGAGTACAAATCCCAGGAAAAAGCGGCATTCCGAATCCCGCCAAAAGGCCAGGGGGCGTCCCCTTAGCATCTGGTAATGGAGGGAAAAATTGATGCCGGCCAGGAGCATGAAAACCACGATGACATAGTCAAAATAGGCGGAATCATAGGCGGCAATGGACGCGTTCCGGGGTGAAAATCCACCCGTGGGCAGGGTGGTCAAGGCGTGGCACACCGAATCAAAAATGGACATTCCGCCAATGTAAAGGAAGATGATTTCAAGCAGGGTGATGCCGGTGTAGACCACCCAGAGGATTTTGGCCGAATCCGAAAGTCTGGGGGTGAGTTTGTCCGGCACCGGGCTGGGTACTTCTGCCTTGTATAGCTGGATGCCCCCCACGCCGAGGAAGGGGAGAACGGCCAGGGAGAGGACAATGATCCCCATGCCGCCCAGCCACTGGATCAGGCTTCGCCAGAGAAGGAGACTGGGGGGGGCGTCTTCAATATTGGTCATCACCGATGATCCCGTGGTGGTGAAGCCGGAGATGGATTCAAACACAGCATCGGTGAACAGGGGGAATTCCGGGGAAAAATAAAAGGGCAGGGCACCAAAGAGGCCAATGGCAGTCCATCCCAGGGCCACCACGGTCATCCCTTCCCTTTGGTTGATATAGGCGTCCTTTTCCTGGTTTCGGGCCAGGATGAGCAGGCAGAGGGCCACGCCCAGGGTGATGCCCAGGGGATGGGTAAAGGCACCAAGGGCACCGTCATCCATGAAGTAACTTGTGACAAGGGGGACCAGCATGGACAATGCCAGAAAGGAGAGCAGAATCCCGATGATCCCGGAAATGAAGCGCCAGCGCATTAGAAGAAATCCAGTTTTACGGTGAGAAGTTTTTCCAGTTTTTTAACGGCCTGTTTAACGGCGAAGAGGATGATGCGGTCCCCGGGTTCCACAATGCTTTCCCCGGAGGGGATAATGATGTCCCCGTTCCGGACAATGCAGACCAGAAGGGCACCCTTGGGAACGGATATTTTCTTCAGGGGACGATTGGTGATGTCCGAGGTTTCCAGGGCAATGGCTTCGATGAATTCCCCCCGTTCGCCGAAAATGGAGATGTCGGAAAGGACCTTGCCCTTGCGCACATCCTGGAGGATGGAGGAGACGGCGGAGAGCCGGGGACTGACCACTTTTTCAATGCCAATGGTGTTGAGCAATGGATAATAGCCGGATTTTCCAATGCGGGTGACGGTGTTGTTCACCCCCAGGTTCCGGGCCAGCAGGGAAACGAGAATATTGGTTTCATCGTCGTTGGTCACCGAAGCCACCACATCGGATTGGCCGGCATTTTCCTCCATGAAGATGTTCTGGTCTGAGCCGTCGCCGTGGAGGACCACGGTCTTTTTCATTTCCAGGGAGAGTTCCTTACACCGTTCAATGTTGGATTCAATGATTTTGGTCTTGATGCCTTCGCCTTCCAGCAAGGAGGCCAGGCGAGCACCGATGCGGCCGCCGCCGATGATCAGGGCCCGTTGGATGGGTTGGATTTTCACCCCGAATATGCCCAGGGTTTTTTCCAGGTCCCGGGAGTGGGTGACAAAGTAGACCAGATCGTGGGGGGCCAATTTATTGCCGCCCCGGGGAACAATGACTTCGTTGTTTCGGATGATGGCGGCGATGAGGGGACGGTCATCCCCGAATTCATCGTGGAAATCCACCAGGCGCATGCCGGCCAGGGGGGAGTTTTCCTCCAGGCGGATGCCCACATATTTCACCTGGCCGTCCACAAAATCACCCACATCCTGCGCCCCGGGCACATCCATGAGTTTGCGGATGGTGTTCACCACTTCGATTTCCGGGTTGATCACCGTATCAATGTGGGGAACGGACTGGCGGAAGGTGTCGTGGTAGGCGTCGAAATCGGAGTTTCTAAGGCGGACCAGCTTTTTGGTATTGGGAGAAAGAATATTGGTGACCATGCAGGCCACAAGATTGGTTTCATCGCTGTCGGTAACGGCCAGAAGGATGTCTGCATCCTGGATGCCGGCTTCGGTGAGCACGGAAGGGGTGGAACCGGAGTCGTTAATGACCTGGACGTCCAGGTCCTCTGAAATGCGGCGGGCTGCATCTGCATCCCGTTCAATCACAACCACTTTTTTGTTCTCAGACGCGAGGCGGTTGGCAATGTTGTAACCCACTTCGCCGGCCCCGACGATAATAATCTTCAATCTGTTTCTCCTGTTGCGTTTTAGACTGGGGCGGTAATCTACTAAAATGGGAATGGGCTGTCAAGGATGAGGAGGGCTGAAAGGAGGCGCCCCTGTCCCGGAAAACCAGGTTCCGGAACAGGGGCGTTTGGGGTTATATCTTAACGGGTTATTCCATAATATCACAGACCAGATCGATGATGTCTGTGAGTCGGAGTATGCCGATGACCTTCTGGTCGTTCTGGACCAATAGGCTCTGGTGGCATCCAATGATGAACTGGTGAACCGCTTCGGCCACGGGGGCGTCATGGCTCACAAACTCACCATCGGTGGGGGTGTACATTATGTCCACCACCTTCCGGGATGCGGCCTGGGCAACCAGTTCGTCCAGGGATTCGCTCCAGAGTTCGAACCGGTCCAGCAGGGAGTTGAGAAAATCAACGCTGAAGCCGAACCGGCTCAGTCCGACAATATTGGAGGTTTCAGGATGTGCAAACTGCATGTACTTGGGTTCCAAGGCTTTCAAGATCTCCCGGATGCCCAGTTTGCCGACGATATTTTTGTCCTGATCCAGGACCAATACCGCACGGTGTTTATGTACGAACCGGGTATCTGTCTGAGCCGCTTTGAGAGCATTTATCGCATGACCAAGGGTATCACTGGCTTCAACCGTGGCATAGTCGGATAAAGGAATCATCAACTGGCTGACTTTTCGATCTTTCATGGTTTGTCATCCTTGTCTTCAGGTTATTGAACAAGTATGGGCATGCCCATGATCGGCCAGATCACGTATACGGCAATTCCCACAACTATCATGAGAATAACGGATGCAGGGATGCCGTACAAGAAAAATTCGCCTGTGGTGAACTGTTTTGAATCATAGGCAATTGCATTGGGAGCCGCACCCACCAGGAGCAGGAAGGGCATACCCGCCGTTACCAGGGCGGAAAAGAGGATGACTTCTGGAGCCACACCCAGGTAAGGGGCAATAACCAGGGCCACGGGCAGGGATATGGCAATGGCAGCCACGTTCATGATGAAGTTGGTCATCATCATAACAAAGAAGGCAATACTCATGACAAATACAAACCAGTGGGATTCCTGGAACATGGTGAGCCAGTTGATGGCCAGCCATTCCGCAGCACCGGTCTGCCAGAGACAGAACCCAATACTCATGGCACCGCCGAAGAGGAGGATGATGTTCCAGGGGATGGATTCCAGATCCTTGATGTCCAGGATCTTGAAAACAAAGAAAAGAACCGTGGAGGCCAGGATCAGACCATTCTTATCCAGATGGGCGATGGCCGGGATGAACTGCTTGATGGACATGATGCCGATGGAGAAGAAAATGATGACGGCGGCCAGGATTTCCTGGCGGGTCAAGGCTCCCATGTTGGCGGACAATTTCTTGGCCTTTTCCTTCAAGCCCGGGATGCTCTTTTGTTCGGGTTTGAAAAATACCATGAAAAAGCCCCAGAGGATAAAGGTCATGGCCCATCCAATGGGGAACATGTAATAGGTGAGTTCGCCAAAGGAAACGTCCCGTCCCACGATGTCTTTGTAGAAACCGATGGCCACGGCGCCCCGGGCGGCACCCAGCAGGGTGACGATACTACCGGCACCGGCCACAAAGGCCATACCCATGAAGAGCCCCTTGCCGAAGCGGGTGGGTTCTTCCTGGTCGGTGTACATGCCGTAGATGGTCATGAGCAGGGGGAACATGGTGGCGGCAACCGCGGTGTGGGCCATGATATGGGTCAGGGCCGAGGTGACCACAAAACAACCCAGGTAAATCATGGATGTTTTTTCCCCCACAATGGCCAGCATTTTATACGCCAGTCGTTTGGTGAGGCCGGTTTTGGTGAAGACCATACCAATGACCAGGGAGCCAAAAATAAAAAGCACTGAAGGGGTCATAAAGTCCTTCAATGCTTCTTTGGGGGTACGGATCATGAACAGAACCTGTAGGGCGCCGATGGCCAAACTGGTGATACCGATGGGAACAACCTCAAAAACCCACCAGGTGCCTGCCAGCAGAAAGACGGCCAATGCCCCTTTACCTGCTGTGGACAGGACAAAGTGCTTACCCGTTGGATCCACGGCATCGGGCCAGGGCGGCGAATAGTTCACAATTAAAAATAAACCTACGCCGATCAGGAGGAACATGATCCGCTTCCAGTCAACATTGGAGCCAGTCATGGCTTTGGTTTGAGTACTCATGTTTAAACAAATCTCCTATTCATTATAAATTTAGCTAGTACACAGCTATAAATTCTTCACTAGATCGAATTTAATAGGACAGGAGTTTAGGGTTTGTCAAGTAAAGTGTGGGAAAATGACGAAGTGCGGACGCACCTCTAGTGTTGAAATGGCGGGAGGGTGAGAAGATGGTGGATGGGGCGTTTCCCCGGGAACGGGCCGGCCAAATCCTCCGGTACGATCCACAGCCCATGATTCTGTTCCGGGAGGTATTTCCTGGAAAGAATTGGTGTTATGGCAATTTGGGTTTACTGGATTTATTCCGTTCAACCCCGCCTCCCAAGGCCCGTGTCGGGCCTTGTGCGGCATCTGGGAACGGGCGCTATCCGCTAAACCGCTGGAGAATTTCCTGGATTTTTTTCTCGGTTTTTTTCTCCACAATGAGCATCTTGTCGGCCTTGGCTTTTTTGATTTTTTCTGCCAGGGCTTCCAGGTCGGCTGGTTTTTCCAGAAAATCAACGGCACCGATTTTCATGGCTTCGACTGTTTTTTCAATGGTGGCATAGCCGGTGAGCAGGATAATCTGGGATTCGGGCTTCAGGGTTTTAATGGCCTTCAGGGCCTCCATGCCGTCCATGCCCGGCATCTGGAAATCCATGACAATGGCATCAAAGGAATGGTGTTCCAGGATGCCCAGGGCTTCATCGGCGGAGGTGGCCGTGGTAACGTCCATTCCCCGTGCGGTCATGCGTTCGGACATGATTTCAAGGAATTCCTTTTCATCGTCCACAAGTAACACTTTTTCTGACATGTGTTTCTCCTTATAAAAAAATGAGTATATGAATTTGTTATTTCGTTGCGGGCCAGGTGAACCCGAAACGATTATTTTTTGTGTCAATGGCAGTGGAAGCTCCCGTTCGATGGATCAGCGCTTGGGCGTCCGGGGTATCAAGGGAGGTGAGTTCAAGGGATTGGGCTTCCACATTAAACCAAAGGGTATTGGGGTCGAGGGTTAAGACCAGGTCGGTGCCTGGGCTGCTCTGGTCCAGGGCCACACAAATGCCCTGCCAGATTAATTGTTCCAGTTCAAATGCCGGTGTCGTGACCTTTACGACATGGTTCC